>DASVGC010000266.1:0-4366 GCA_036379735.1 Nitrososphaeraceae archaeon | reverse complement strand
TCCGATAATGATTAATTCTTTATTCATTAAGCTTCAATTTCGCCAATTTTTATTTAAGCATTATAGTTTCATCCTTCAGGAATTTGGCGAATTTCAAGCATTTTACATTGACTTTTACCTAATTTGAAAAGCAATGCTATTGCAATTTGCGATCTAGGGGACTATCTGACCATCTTGAACGTAGAATTCTGCATGTGAAGGCATAACAATTCAAATTTTCAAATTAAAGTATAAACTGATAGGCCCAACTTGCGAAAGCTTTGTTTAACCTATCAGAATGTCAGAGCTCTGATATCCGTGCCAGGAGTTACAAGTAATAGACCTTGTAACTCTTCCGACTAACTTTCCTACTTGTCACCTATGCCTTCTTTAATCTCGCCGCTAATGTTGCTTAGTACATCTGCAGTTCCGATGCCGACTTTTTTAGCGGTCTGTTCTGTTTCATTTAATATTTCTGAGCCAATTTCCGATCCGACACCACTCATGTTTTGTCCAAGCTCACTTAGCGTAGAACCTACTTTTTCGCCTGCATTATTCAATACTGCAGAAACGTTTTTTCCCAATTCAGAAGCAGTCCGATTAGCTGATACAGTAGAAATGTCAGCCACATTTGAGGCATCTGTAATAGCGTTCTGAGCACTCAGATTGCTTGTCGTTGTAGTCAATGCTAACATCAGTATTGTAGCAGCAATAATGAATAGATTTACAGTCATGATATTCAAATATGAAAATTTTATTTAAGGATTATAGAAGCGTAACAAAGCACTGATTTTTCTAGCATTTCTATTTTATTGTCCTGTAATTCCTACTAATGGAAAAGTACTGAAGCATCAGATTCGTCCGTGCAAATTTGAATCATCGTCTTCTGTCATTATTATGTCGGATCTGTTTACTTAATTCAGAATCGTCCTTCTCGCAATATTGTTATTTTGTAATAATTCGGGAATGAGCGCCGGGAGTGGGACTCGAACCCACGAGTTCTTACGAACATCAGCTCACCCATCGGTAATGATTATTTGATCTCGAGGCTGACCCCTTTTAGGGAATCTTACATATCTTACCTAGCTTGGGTACCCCGGCATTGGATTTATTATTGATAATCTTTATAATTCTATAAATGTTGGGCACATGAGTGTTTATAAACATCAAAAATTATATAATGATCAACATATCAGTTCCATAACCTATGTTATCAACAACGGAAGTACAATCACCCAGCCCAAATCAATTAAAAACACTAACTTTGACAGATTTGGCAATAATGAACAAATTGTCAGTCTCTTTAAGAGAACAAATCAAGAAACATATTGATATTGATCCATTTACTACTGAGGATCCATTTAAAGAAAATGATGACTACGACTACTCAGTTATTTTAGACAAAACAGACTCAAAAAGAGTAATCTGTATGATTGCAACAAAAAAAGATGCTGCAATAATACTGCCTTGGGAAATTCTACTTGGGGACCAACTAGTTCGTCTAACGATATCAAAAACTGAAGCATCCTCAATAAAACATGAATTAATGCCAAAGGATACCAACAATTTCTATCCCTTTAGAAAATCAACAAGAATTGCTGGGTATATCATGTTTGCATTTCAAATATGCGGCCTGTCACAGTAGTTTTCAATCTCAAAATACGTTTGCTTATTGACCAAGAAAGATTCTCTAATGTATACTGTTGATATTTTATGTATTGGCAATGAGTTACTATCAGGTATAACATTAAACACGAACGCTCATTGGTTATCAAGGAAAATTACAAAAATCGGCGGATTCGTTAGAAGAGTAGTCGTAGTTAGAGATGATTTAAATGAAATCAAGGTTGCCTTGCTAGATTCCCTTAACAGGAACCCTAATTGGATAATTATTTGCGGTGGATTAGGTCCTACCTATGATGATAAAACTCTACTAGGAATTGGTAAAGCATTGAAAAAAAAATTGACATTGAACAGTACTGCACTGGATATGGTAAAAAATAGTTATAGATACAGACATCGAAGAGTCAAGATAAATAAGGCTAGATTGAAAATGGCAATAATTCCAACAGGCTCCACCCCAATAGAAAATCCTGAAGGGAATGCACCCGGGATACTCCTTTGTGTTCACAAAACCCAAATTATATGTCTGCCCGGAGTCCCAATTGAAATGAAAGCGATAGCTACAAAAAGCATATTACCTGAAATGAAACGAGAAATAGGCAATTTTACGATACGGGAGACTAACTACTTTGTTAAGGGTATTAGTGAGGCCATGATATCCACCAGATTAACAAAGATAGTTAATTCAGCACCAAATGACAGATTATATTTGAAAACCCATCCCCGTGGATATGTCGATAATAGTCCTACGATAAGAATTCAACTAATTTCAAAGGGAAACAACCAAGAGCAAGTTGAACTCCAAAACAACAAAATTTTAAAACAGATCACGACGTTAATTAGAAAAAATAAAGGGAAAATATTAAAAATATCATAACTTTGGAATGAACATGTCAGGGATGAGCGAATTAGTAAAATTAAAAAGAAATCTTATCGATAACGGTTTTAGTGAATAATTCGGAATTTACTTTAAATAGAAATATTATAATTAGTATTATACCATAATAACAGTGACCAACTATTGACAAATAGAAATAATAGCATCAATCCAGAAAGAATACTTTCTCAAACTTTAGATGAATTACGAATAACCGACGATAAGATAAAACAGAACACCCCGTCTTTGGTTAAGAATCTGGAAACTTCAAACAATGATGATTTTTGGATAAATATAATGAAAGCAATAGTTGTATCAAGTGATGAAAATAAATACGTTTTTTCGAATGCTGAACTTTGTGATTTTTTGACAATCGGAGCGCGAGGCTTAAACAATAAAAAATATGGATCAAATGTAAAATCAGAAAACCAACTAATGAATAAAGTAGTGAGTGATGCAATATTTAGCATATACAAAGACATTATGGAAAATTATGATAGCGCTGATAATGAATTGAAAAATTATTATCCCAAAATCATTCTGAATATAATTTCAATTATTAGAAGAGGCTCTGATATCGGTGGCGAAAAGGTAAATCTTTATGGCTTGGAAAGATATTATCTGAAAAACAAAAATGATTCTGTAAATAGAAAATTAGATATCTCTGAACCACTTGTCGCGAATGTTGAGAAAACTGTTAATACTGAAACTAAGAAATCAATAGATATTCCATCTACTCAACCTTTGGTACCAGCTACTGTAAAGGAAAATATTCTGAGCAAGAAGGATCTTGTTAATAGTCTTAGCCTAATTACCGGAAGGAAAAAGAATGAACTGAACGACCTGCTTACAAAAATCCCAGAACAAGACTACAAGAAAATAACTGATTTATGCGTTAATTATAACAAATTACAAAAATATTCAAAATTGATCGGAACAGAGGAGTTTAGTCGTCAAATTGAAAAGGAATTGGGAAGAACTCTTAATGATAGACAACTTCAACATGCTACAATTTCGATAAGAAAGGTCAAGACCTATGTGGAAAATGTTCTAGATGGAAAATTTGTCCCACACGGTTCACATGGAATCAATCATGTTAAACACAATTTGGAGTATGGGTATCAGTTAATGGGATTAATTGAATATAGAAGAAGAAGGTACTCTCAATCTCAACCATACAGCAAGAATTCGAAAGTTTAGACAAGACCTTAAAGAGCTATCAAGATATGTGCGCTATTTCTATAGAGTTTGATCTTTAGGAGATATCTTTTGCTTTCTGGCCATAAAAAATAGTAAAATTCCAAACATTATCAAAATTATGGCAAGACCCTGGGCTCCTCCTCTCGGGACCAGCATTATATAAAAAACTGCAAACAAGATACAGCTTAAACCTTGAAAAAAATACCTGAAAGCCTCGCCAAGATTAAATTTCTTGCCAATAATAGCTATCGCAAAAAATGCTATAATTGGGTAAATAGTTAGTAGAATATACTGATCTATATCGACACCATTATGAGGCAAGAAGACTAACTAACAACTAGTAATTGGAGCAAATATCTATGTTTCTTTGATATGAAACCGCAGATCGTTTATTTCAATTGCTACTTTTCTTTCAATCAATGACCGTGCATTTTCAAAAGGTAAAATCGCAACGTCCTCTTTTATGAATGGACCGTATTTTTCCATATCCACACCCATGAACTGATCGGTAGGTTCCAAGAATCTTACTATGATCATTTTTGACCTTATGATTCTGGAAAGCGAATCTAAATTATTCACATTTCCATCGATTAAAGATTGTATAATCAGATCCTTTCTTTGCGAAACTTTCCTTTCTTCTTCGAAAATATATTTCTCTTCATCAGTTAACTTGGAATAATCATCAGT
>DASVGC010000265.1:0-3107 GCA_036379735.1 Nitrososphaeraceae archaeon | reverse complement strand
CATAAAAAAAGAAAAGGATAGAGTAAGTTACTTTGCTTGTCTAAGTCATTGACCCAAAGTTGCATTTGTTGCATTTGGTGCTACTGAGGTAACATTAATTTCCGATGCAGGCAACCCTGATACTATTTGACCTCGAATTGCACCGTCTTTAAATTCTCCAGTGTGAACATTTACATACACAATTCCATCGCTCATCAAACCCACCAGTTCTGAGAGTTCTTTACCAGCTAGAGGCCCTTGAAGTTTATCATTTGTTATATTTCCAGTTAGGGAAATGACTGCGCTTTCGGCATTTTGGGCAGATTCTGGTCCTGACAATGTAACTACAACTTCGCCGTTTTGTCCTGCACTTCCGTTGTGTACATGTGCTCCTGTTATCTCGTTCAAACCAGTAATGTTAAGCCAGTAGGACACTTGTGTGCCATTTTCATTAGTCTGGAACTTGGCCAAACCAGTAGCAGTGGACTGTGTTGGAGGAACTTCATCATTACCCGATAGACTTGCAGAGAATGTCTCACCTTCCTGTGCTTGAATTGAATTAATTGACAGGGACATTGCGCTGAATGATATGATTGCAGCTATTATTGCTATAATAGGTAATTTGTTCTGTTGTGACATTAAATTATGATAGCATTATTACTATAAATACTATCTATTATTGATCATATCATCGATAAATCAACTTTTAGTATGTGATTGGGTTAATTTTTCTTTCTAGGGGCTTTCGAAGATATGCTGTATAATTTTGAATATCTAGGAGAAAAGAGTTAGTTTTTTGTTTTCTGTTGTAATGTCTGAATCATAATCAAGTTTGGTTTTTCGTCGTTTACCAATACTAACTCTCCACAGGACTCTATAACAAATTGCATCTTCCTTTTCGTATTTGCACCTTTTCTGTATATAGAGCCATTAGCAAATTTCAATTCGCGTCAATCTATGTACGAAGTGTATTTGTATAGTTTTGTTCTTAATTATAGACTTGCCAAGAATATTAGAATTAGAATTTAAACATGTAATTTGTCGAATATGATTATTTCATGTTGGGTAACCCAAAGAGATATCATTAAAATATTTTGGTCGTTCTTATAGTAACTTACTATAAATCGATAAATAAAAGATAAAAGTAATAATGTTGAATGGTAACAACTAAGCAAGTCTACAAGTTCGTTTCTGTATTTGGAATAATGGGCTTTATTGTAGCATTTATTTTGTTTCTGGCTTTCATGTTTTCAAAAATGGATACCTTCATTCAAAATATGATAATTTAATTATTTATTACAGAAATGTTGATATCATAATTTCTTCCTGTGAAAATATCTTGTATTGGAGTCCGAATAGTGTTATGTATTTTTCAGAATGATGATCTAATAAAAAAATTTGATTATTGTGTTTGATTCTGTGCCTGTGGTAATGGCAACTGGAAGAATGGAAATCCACTGCTACCCAGTGCGTAAGGCATTTGTCCATTCCATTTTGTGATAGCCTGCCATTGAAGGTATTCTGGACTTTCTCTTAGTTGTTGAGTGATAATATTAATGGCTTCAGATTCACCACTTGCCCTGGCAGCATTTGCTCTTGCTTGACCTTCAGCCTGGGCTACTGTTTGGTTTGCGACAACCTCAATGGCCCTTAGATTATTTTGTTCCGTAAGAAACTTTTGAAATGCAACTACTTTTTGTTCTATTTGATTAGAAAATGCATCCGAAAACCTGAAATCAGTGATAAAGACGTTTTGTACCTGAATGTTATCTCTCGAAAGTGTACTTCTAATGGCATCAGCAATTACACTTTTTGCTGTTTCTCTTTTTGTGATTAATTCTTCAGCATTGAATTTGGCTACGCTAGCTTTTACCGATTCTTGTATAGTTGGAGATATTACACGGTCTGCATAGTTAACACCCAATATTTGGTAGATCTTGTTTGCTTCTTGTGGATCGATTCTGTAGTTTAATGCAATAACAGTCTGCACTTCCTGCAAGTCATTGGAAGCTGCGGTTGCTTCTGCTTGGAATTTTTGGGTTCTTACCTCCATTGAAACAACCTGTTCAACAAAGGGCGTAACGAAATGTACACCTTCTCCTAATACCCTATTTTCAACTGCTCCGAGATAAAGGACAACACCACGATGACCAGCTTCTACAATTACAATTGATTCGGCCAGTACAACAATGATGACGATTACAGTGATAACTGCTGCGGCAATTTTTATTTTATTCGTGGTCGGAAATCGTGGAGCTTTATAATATGACATCCTTGACTAGGTTAGAAGTTGTAAAGTATTCTATATATATTTAGGCTTGATTGCTTCTTGCATTTCGCTTCAATAAAAAGAGAATAAATTATTCTCCTAAAAGAAAAATAATGCTAACGCTCATCGATATTTGTTGTTCACCGGCTATTATTGGGGTTGGTGCTGAAACTCCATCCATTTTAGAAGATTCAGCGGCATACATTGTTGGTCCGGGCAAAAAGGGAGTAGCCTGATCAATATTTACCGACTTTATTCCAGATATTTTAACTCCCAGTGCGGAGGCTGCGATATCAGCTTTCTCTCGTGCATTATCAATTGATTCCTTCAATAATTCGTTCTTGATTCCTTCAAGTTTCTTATCAGACACGCTAAAGTATATGCTATCTACATTATTGGCACCTGATGAAACTGCCACATCAATCCATTCCGAGGAGCCATTGACGTTATAGCTATCTATCTGTATTGAATTTCTAACTGTAAATCCAATCAATTTACCTTGGTTACTATCTACGGTGTAGTCGCGATTTGGAGTTATTGTAAATGATGATGTGCTTGTTTCATTTTCACTGACTCCCGCTATTTTTAATCCATTGATAATCTTATTCATTAGTTCAGAATTTGTGGCCAATGCAGCCTTGGCTTTAGCATTTGTTGTTTCTACACCTAATGATATTGTAACTTTATCGGGTTTTGTTTGAGTTGTTGCCGAACCAGTTACGAATAATGTCTTGTTATCAAGCATGGTGGTTTGAGCATGTAGATTGTGATAATTGGTATTACTAGCATAAATCAACAAACAAGTAGTAATTGCGACTAAAAGTGTCATTACAACCATTTTCATTGAAGTTTGTTTTAT
>DASVGC010000264.1:0-3503 GCA_036379735.1 Nitrososphaeraceae archaeon | reverse complement strand
ATGAAAGTTATTCCTTCAGGTAAACTTGAGCCTTCAAGTATAGCATTTATTAAACCAGAAGATAATGCAAAAAATATAATTAGATAAATTACTGATATTATAAGTATTGGTTTTGACTTAAAGTTCAACAAGAAAGCATGCATGTATAAGTATAAATACTTTTATGGAAGAATTCTTAATTTCTGAGTTCTATTTGTTAAAGCTTTTAATATCAATATGTATTTAATAGAAGACAAATATATTGAAATGTATTATTTGTTCGGCTGAATGTTTTAATAAAAATATTGTTTTAATAATAATCTAGCATTAAAAAGTCTCAAAAAAGGATACATAAAATGGTCCAATGCATTTTCAAGCAATATATCTTGGGATGAATATTTATCAAGATTATTGAAAATTGAAGATACTGGAATTTGGATAATGGATATTATTAACTATGAATTAGAAAAAAAATGAGGATATTACATTTCACCCATACCACCAGGAGGCATACCACCAGGAGGCATACCACCAGGAGATTTACTTGATGCAATTACATCATCAATTCGTAGAATCATTGATGCCGCTTCTGTCGCAGATTTAATTATTTGTTCTTTTACACTTAAAGGTTCAAAGATATCCATTTTGGACATATCTGTGATTTTTGCGCTTCTTGCATCAATCCCCATCCATTTTGCTCCTTTACTTTGTTTTGCTCTTAGATCAGTTGCTGCATCGATTGGATCCATACCTGCATTTTCTGCCAATGTAAGTGGTATTACTTCCAAGGCTTCTGCAAATTTCTCAGCTGCTAATTGTTCTCTTCCAATTAATGTACTAGTCCATTCTCTTAACTTGCTAGCAACATAAGCTTCTGGAGCTCCACCACCTGCAACTATCGCTGGTTTTTCCAAAACATCTTTTGTTACCATAAGTGCATCGTGAATAGAACGTTCTGCTTCATCTACTACTCTTTGAGATCCTCCCCGTATCAAGATTGTTACCGATTTTGGATGTTTACATCCTTCAACGAAAACCCATTTATCAGTCTCTACTTTTCTTTCTTCTACCAAGTCTGCACTTCCCAAGTCATTAGAAGTAAGATCTTCAATGCTGTTTACTACACGAGCGTTAGTAGCTCTTGCCAATTTGGTCATATCACTTTCTTTTACTCTACGAACTGTCAATATATCTGATTTTGCCAAATAATGTTGGGCAATGTCGTCAATACCCTTTTGACAAATAACTACATTAGCTCCAGAAGATTTAATCTTTTCCACCATATCTTTTAGCATTCTGTTTTCTTCCTCAAGAAACATTTTCATTTGATCTGGTGAACTAATGTTTATTTTGGCATCAAATTCGGTTTTTTCTATTTCTAAAGCACAATTTAATAAGGCAATTTTAGCTTTATCTATTCTTTTTGGCATGCCACCGTGTACCACTTCTTTGTCAAGAACTATTCCTTGAATTAAAGTTGTATCTCTCAACGATCCTCCAGCTTTCTTTTCTACTTTTACATCATCTATGTCTACTTTATTTTTAGAATCAACGCTTTCTACAACTTGTAAAATTGCCTTAACTACAATCTCAGCTAACTCATCTGCTTCTTTTGATACTAACTTTGTTTGCATTGATGTTTTTGCTACTTTAATTAAACTTTCTTTATCATTTGCATCAATTTTTTGTGCAATTTTATTAAGAATTTCAATCGCTTTTTGAGCGCTCTTTCTATATCCATCTACAATTATTGTTGGATGCACATCTTTTGCAATCAACTCCTCTGCTTTCTCAATTAAAGCGCCAGCCAAAACAACAACAGAAGTTGTACCGTCTCCAACCTCATTGTCTGTTGCCTTACTGATTTCTACCATCATTTTTGCCGCAGGATGTTGTACATCTATTTCTTTCAGAACAGTTGCACCGTCATTCGTAATTGTAACATCACCTAGAGAATCCACCAACATCTTGTCCATTCCACGTGGACCTAGACTTGAGCGGACGATTTCAGCTATTAGCTTTGCTGCAGTAACGTTGTTCTTTTGAGCATCTCTACCTTTTGTTTGAGTAGATCCTTCCTTTAATATTAACACTGGTACACCACCAGCTGAACCTTGTTGAATTGACATTTATCATTTTCACCTTAAAATTAATTCTAAAGAAACTGACAGAATTTGGGATATTTTAATTTTATGCCATATATAACATTATATGAAATAGTTTTGCAAGTTTTTTTAGTATTAAAAAATAGTTAAATTTGTTTATTGAAATAAGGAATCATATTTTCCAGAGTTAATGTCAGTATACAGATCTTTTGCAGGTTTATCCTCAACCTTTACTCCGCTACTAACACAAGATCCAATAATCTCTTTAGAACAATTCTTCAAATCTAAAGCATAAGATACATCAATCTTCAATCTTGCAATTTTGACTATTCCGGACATTGAAATATTTCCCACATAATCCCTTCCTGATGTTCCAGAACCCTTTGTAATTCCAGCTTCTTTTGCAATTAGAGCAGTTGTAGGAGGTATTCCTACTTCGACAGTAAATTTTTTAGTTTCAGAATCAATTTCCACCTTAACGGGAACCTTCATACCAAGGAAATCTTTGGTCTTTTCATTGATTGTGTTTACAACTTGTAATACGTTAATCCCTAAAGGCCCTAATGCAGGTCCTAAAGGAGGTCCAGCACTGGCTTCTCCTCCAGTAACTAAAGCAGATACTGATTTTTTATCGCCCATATCGGAAAAAATAATAGTCCGAAATATAAATGGTCATCAAATTTTAAGATCTATAAAAATAATATACTGAGCAAAAATATATTAAATTATGAAAATCAAGTGGTTATTTTCTTCAAGTAATTCAAGTGGTTATTTTCTTCAAGTAATTTGCATCAACGGTAACAGGGATTTGATATGGAGAATCTAATAGTACAACAGTAGCTTCTTGCTTTTCATAATCGACACGTGTAATCTTTGCTTTCATGGATTTAAATGGACCTGCGACTACTTCGACAGTATCATCAACATTCAATTCGGTAACAACTGGTTTTTTGATAAGATATTTTTCAATATCGCTAAAAGGAAGATCACCTCGTATTTGTCCTCTTACGTGCCTAATACCATATAGTGCTTCATACACAACATTAGAGTCGGATGCTTCAACTATCACGTAACCTTTAAAATGTTCGAGGATGAGAATAGAGCGTAAGTTGATCTTTTTAGAGTTTATCTTATTTTGTAATATATTAGCAACAATATTTTCCTGTCCTCCAGTTATTCTAATTGCAAAAAATTTTGAATCTGAATCTAGTAACTTATTTTTAAATTGTGTTTCTTTAGATTCTTCTTGCTTGGATGTGATAGAATTTTTAGGTTCTTTTTGAATATCTTTCTCAGAAACATCTGAATTTATACTTTTTAATAAGGCGTCTTGATTAAAATTTGACTCTTTATTATTTTCATCATTATTGTCATAATCAATTACATCATCCAGATCATCCAGATTCTTTTTATTTTTCA
>DASVGC010000263.1:0-2520 GCA_036379735.1 Nitrososphaeraceae archaeon | reverse complement strand
TCTATGGAAAGTAGCAGCAATGAAACTTCAAATATACTTGACGAAGAAAGTTACCAGACTGCTCAAGCAACTATAATGAGGACAATTGAAAAGTTTGACGAAATAAAGGAGGATTCAGAAAATTCGACCGAATTGGGAGATTCATTAAATGCAGTTAAAGAAAAAATAGATAGTAAGGCACCATTTGATGAAATCGATGCAATAGTTGACGGGAAGATAACTTCTTTGCTCAACAGTGTTTATGATTTGAACCTAACTGAGGAAGAAGGTGAAGAACATGCTGAAGGAGAAGGTGAAGAACATGCTGAAGGAGAAGAAAATTCTTAATTAGTAAATGAAAACTCTTGTAGTTAAGAATTCAACCCTAATCTTGCGACATTTTTTTCAAGTCGCTTCCGGATTTTAATTTTTTAGTTTTAAATTTATATTTGGTGACTAGAAACTCATATTGATGACCTCTATTGAGGCCGCTGCATGGTGATAACGGCTCTATGAAAATTTCAAATTTACAAAACTTGAATATTAATTTAAGGATCTTTGTAATTATTGCGTCTCTAACAATTGTGTTGTCTAGTCCGTCTATACTGGGTTCTCAGTCAACTTATTCTCAAACAACAGAAGACCCAAAGAGTCTCAACTGTAAAGACAACAAAGATCAATCACAATATGTTAGTAATGTTACTTTAGCAAACGGTACTGGTAGAATTGGGCCTATAACTGATGACCTTCCAGGATTTCATTACATAAAAAAATTTGATAGCAATGGAACACTGATATCTGCTTGGGGTACTAAAGGGATAGGACCGGGACAATTTTTACATGTTCATGGAATTACGGTGGATTCCGATGGATATGTATACGTGAGTGATGCGGAAAAATGCAATATCCAGAAATTTGATAGTGAAGGCAACTTCATTAAAGCATGGGGTACTAGAGGCAAAGGACAGGGTCAATTCATGCAACCTGAGAGCATGGCAGTTGACTCAAATGGTAATATTTTTGTGGCTGATTATGCTAATCAGCATATTCAGAAATTTGATAGTGAAGGCAACTTTATCACCATGTGGGGCAGCAAAGGAAGGGAAGATAGTCAATTCATAAAGCCTTGGGGAGTTGCTGTTGATTCGAAAGATAATGTGTACACAAGCGATCAAGATAATCCTGAAGTTCAAAAATTCACAAATGACGGAAAGTTCTTGACTAAATGGAATTCTTATTCTCCAGGAATATTATTTGTTCATTTACATGACATTACTATAGATTCACACGACTCAGTTTTTGTTACTGATGGAAGAAATAATTCTTATGTTGTGAAATTTGACGATCAGGGTAACTTTACAACAAAGTGGGGAGGATATGGATATGGGAACAGTCATTTTGTTGAAAATCATGGTATAGTTACTGATAAAGATGGCAATGTATATGTTGTAGACACAAGAAATGTACGAATTCAGAAATTTAATAGTGAAGGTGAATTTGTTTCAAAATGGGGATCTTTGGGATGTGGAGATGATGAGTTCCTTATACCTCATGATATTGCGATAGACTCATCTGGAAATATTTATGTTTCAGATAGTGGAAATGTTCACTTCAGGGCAAGTAAGACCTGCGAGTATTATGAAAATCAGTAGTAAGAACATACGCGTAACACTAGATATCAGAATGTATCAAGAGGTATTTGAGAAGAACGTGATGGATAAAAATAAGAGATTTTGATGCAGTAAATTGAAAATAGTCTTTTTAATTCTAATAGTTACAATCGCAGTAAACTTAGTTTCTACTCTACAAATAGTATCGGCTGATTTATTAAGTAATTCACTACAACAGCGCATTGGAGACTATGACGTCCGGATTAATACTATGCCCATGGTTCCAATATCAGGACAGGAAACACGAATTAATATTATGATGACTACAGTTAGTAACAATCCTATTACAGATACCCCAATTGTTATAAGAATTTCAAATGAAAGAGAAGAGTTGACAAAATCGCAGCCAGTATTGTTATCAAGTGGACACCACCCGTATGTTTACAATTTTGACAAATCAGGCATTTATCTCTTAAGTATTGACATTTTGGATAATCCATTTGCAGGAGATTCCAATAACTCTAACAGGATGCTGACATTTGATTTCCCAATTCACGTTTCAGAACCTTTTTCAGTCAATATGGCTAACTTGGCACTTCCCGTCATTATAACAGCCGCTGCGGGTTCTGTCGCATCATTGATAGTATTAAAGAAATTGAAAAAGAGGAAGAATGTAACATAAAATACTCATTTTTCAAATGAGCGCATAAGATGAATTGTACTTTGATGTAAATTTATTCAAATTCATATTCATCAAGCTTTGAGCAATTTCCTGCATACGAATTGAAGATATGCTCAATGTCATCTAAGGAGGTTTGATTTACTTTGTTTTCCGCAACTTGATCTCCAATATCCAAGGCTGAAATTGTGTCAAATAGTTTCATAAAATCAGTACATGAAATTGTAAAACTTTGACCTTCACTATCAATTG
>DASVGC010000262.1:0-3485 GCA_036379735.1 Nitrososphaeraceae archaeon | reverse complement strand
AATGTGTATAATACTGTTTCAGTAAAACTTAGCACGCACGATGTGGATGGAATTACTGATTATGATATCAAGCTGGCAAAAATCATAGACAACAGCAATCATTAAAATTAAATCAACCTTGTTAGAAGAATTAAAGTTATGATTATCAATCTTAACTTTTAATTAGTGTTTTGTCTATTTTTAGGAATGCTCCAGTCTACAGTAACTAAAAATTGGCTGATGGCATGATTGATGTTCTCTTATATGATAGTAAGTATAGTCCATGATTGGTCGGATTACAATGATTCCTTGGAATTTTCGTCATTGATTAGTAACACATTCTGCATTAACCAATCGCAGAATTTTAACAATTTATCGTCAACTCTACACCAGAGGTGAATTGAGCCAGGTAATATCTCTATCCTGCCTTGAGGAAAAAGAATCTTTAGGCCTTCCTTACCTTCGTACATATATGCATCCTGTGGAGTAACGTTTCCTAAAAGTTCAACTGCCTTTTGTTTGATTATATCTCTGGGTATTGGGAACCGTTTTCTGAATTTATCTACGACCAGTCCTAAATTTTCCATACCGTAGTTCTCAGTATTGTAAATTTTTTGAGGATCTGGAAAATGAAGGTTCAGATTGACTTTGTATCTTGAACCAGTGAATTCAGACAATTGATTTACATATTGGTACGCGCTATTAGGACTCTTCTTTAAGGCTTGTTTAATTTCGTTATCGTGATATTTGATATTGTATAGCAAATCTGAATGCAGACTAGAAAAACTCATCTACTGACTAAAATGTTATATTAAATAATATTATTGTATGGACTCAATCATCTTCTTCCTGCTCCTCATTTGTATCTTGATCACCTATGCTTTCATCTTGACTTTCACTACCTGAGGTTCCATCTGAAAGATTAATATCCACAAATTCTGGCCTATTCACAGGCGAGTTAATTCCTTCTATACAGTTAAGTTCAAAATCTTCAATACTTACTGTACATACCATGTACGGCTCTCCAGCATTTACTTCCATATTTGGAAACGTCATTACATAACTGACAGTAGCGTTATCTAGTCCTTCAGGATTTTCCGCATTGAATACTTTGACTTTAGTTTCATCTTTTACGTTGACTATAGTAGTAATGTCCTTTGTTGAATTAGTTATTCCAAACAAAGTGACGGTCACCTTAAACACATCATTTCCTATCCCAGTCTCTGCGGCCACCTTTCCAAGTTGACTTACATTTGCTAAAATTATAACAGATACTAAAACTACAATTATTAGATTCATTAAACGATTCAAGTGCATGATATAGGACATCGTACTTGATAAGTATTTTTCAAGAATCTATTTTCAAAAAAAAGATATGATATTGGGGAAGCCAAACTTGTAGAATTTTATTGTGACAAGTGTCATGATTTTAGGAAGTAAGGGACGGATTAAGAAAAGAAAGAACTTGATAAACTACAATGAAGAGATTTCCTGCATTTGTGAATACTCAATAACTAATCGACATCCCAAAAAATCTTGTATAGCCTTATAAAGAAGTTTTTCTTAAGTTTGGGAATGTCAGGACTCGGAAGAAACGAAAAAGTGTTTACCTTGGGCGTCTTTGCTCTAGGATTAACCAATATGTCCGGGATACTAATTGTACCGCTGGCTTTCGCTCAAGAGGCTGCACTTGTACCAGCCGCACAATTATCTCATACTAAACCAATCCAACCAAATGTTACTAAGCCAGTATATGTTCCTATGAACTCTAATGATTACATCAATGGAGGTATTACACACAGTAGTACTAGAAATGGAGCTGATGTTATTGTCAATCAAGATGGAACTTATCTAATCATGGCAGCAGGTCAGGTGGGAAAAACTTCAGGTAATACAACTTGTAATGTTGATTTGTGGCTTAATGAAAATCGTGAACATATACCGAATAGTAACACTCGTGCTTCAGTCAATACCGTTAATGATACCATTGTACTAGTATCACAAGCAATCATGCCATTGAAAGCTAATGATACCATAAATACTATAATGTCCGTATCTGCTACCGGTCAGGGTTGTGGTCTCCTCAATATTGCACCATCTGGTGAACCAAATATTCCTGCCATCATATTCACCATTGTAAGGATAGGTAATTGATAAATCGTCCCTAGAGGCAACTCAAATATTATTGTTCTATCTGCATTTCGGTAATAGCGTACAAATACGCTAATCGAATAATTCTTTTACTCAAATCAAAGACACTTGAGCTCAACATGCGAATGACTCTTAAATCCTATCCAATAATACTATAGCACTATCATATGTTCGCAACCGATTCCAGTTCTGAACGAGCTACTAGCATTGAGGATTATCAAAACACATGTACCGAATTTATTATTGACATAAGTAGGGACTACAAAGATTGGGTAGATAGATATCAATTGAGCAAAGAAGAAACAAACAAAAGAAAAGAATCAATTGATAGAATTGTTGCAACTACCAATAATTGGATAAGAAATTTTGGTAATACCATAAAGAAGGTTGACGTGGTCATGAATGATGGTATAAATAAAATGGCAGAATCCACTGCTGGCTACCCATTCCAATTTGAGGTCTCTGTAAATTCACAAAAAAGATATGCAAAACACACCCAGGGTAGAATTGCTATAAGAGTAAACGCTATACCTCAAGCTGAAAGAACGATTAGGTTGGGAAGGTACAGTAAGAATGAATTGTTTCTTATTTCGTCTAGTTCTCCTGTTTTTCCCACGGTAAGTGAGGAAAGTTTGAAGGCAGTTGATATATTAGATGACTACGTAACCCTTGATGCATCGACATGTGATAAAGGCAGTGTTATTTCTATTACAATGATAGTTGAGGAGGTAAGGGATGAATATGTTTCAGAAAGTAGGGGTTATTCGACTGTAATACTCATCGTTTGAGTTGTGAATGACTTAACTAATCGATAATAATTTAGAATTTCTAATTATAACTTTTAATTCTATGTTGTCCTAAATTAAGTTATGATTGTGCAAAGTATCGTTTTGCTAATCTCAGCGGTCATGCTAACGAACATGCTGATTGGAACTGTTTCTGCTGATTCGCATAATAGATATTGCTACGATCGTGATACCGAAGATACACAAGTACAATTTTGCTTTAAAACACTGGAGGCGTGCGAAATAGAGCAGAAAAATGATTTGACAGCAGACAGTCAGTGTCGCGAACAGACAAAGTAAGGGAATTCTTTGTTCGTAATATAACGTCGATGAAGTATGGCCCGGACTTTCCTTTCTAATGACTAGAATCATTTAGCGTATTGACAATTCTATAAATTAAAAAGAAAAATTTGATTAAGATGGCGATATGGATTGAATGTTTAGAACCATGCTTATAATCCTCGTACAAAATACTGAAAAAGGTTTAAGGAAACAGTTAAAATAAGCAATATTTTTTTCATCACTAGATATCATGCGACGGTCGTCCAGTTTGGTCTAGGACATCAGATT
>DASVGC010000261.1:0-2369 GCA_036379735.1 Nitrososphaeraceae archaeon | reverse complement strand
CTGACGTATAATTTTTACAATAAGTATCATCAAATGAGTTTGAACAATTCTCATCTTAATTTGTCGATAATTTCAGCTAACTTGAAATCCTGATCACTAATTCCATTGATGTCATGTGTAAAAAGTGATATTCTCACTTTGTTATAGACATTATATAATTCTGGATGGTGGTTTATTTTTTCTGCTTCGATTGCTATCTTTGATATAAATCCAAAAGCCTGAGTAAAATTCTGAAATTCAAATATCTTGTTTAGTTTACCGTCTTTTATACTCCATGCATCCATCTCATCTAACCTATGGTTTATCTCCTCTGTGGAAAGTATTGGGTGTTTATTCAATTATTAATAATTTTTCTTCTTCCCATATATTGTTATATCTATTATTTCTAGGCAGAAACTAAATCCCTAGAAATTTGTATTAGATTTTTTTATTAATTTCTCATTATTATTCACAAATAATAACGAAATATAAATAAAGCTGATAAATACTCTTCCGTGTATGAGCTCAAGCAAAAAACCACACATGAATCTAGTGGTTACAGGACATGTAGATAATGGTAAATCTACTATAGTTGGTCATTTAATGGTTGATCTAGGGGTTATTGATCAAAGAACTATAGACCAATTTGCAAAAGAATCAGAAGCTACTGGTAAAGGGGATACTTTCAAGTATGCCTGGGTTTTAGATAGTATTAAGGATGAACGAGATCGGGGCATTACTATTGATTTGGCATTTCAAAAATTTGAAACTCAAAAATTCTTCTTTACTTTGATTGATGCTCCCGGACATAGGGATTTTATAAAAAATATGATAACCGGTGCTTCCGAAGCAGATGTAGCCATACTCGTAGTTTCCACAAAACCAGGAGAGACTGAAGCTGCTACGGAGCCGGGAGGACAGGCTAGAGAACACGCATTTTTATGTAGGACCTTAGGTGTAGGACAAGTAGTAGTGGCCTTGAATAAAATGGATGATTCTAGTTATTCAGAAGCTCGCTATAATGAAGTTAAAGGGGTAGTAGAAAAAATGTTAAAAATGGTAGGATATAATACAGCCAAAGTAAATTTTGTCCCAGTTTCAGGCTGGAAAGGTGATAACTTGGTTAAAAAATCTGATAATATGGCTTGGTACAAAGGGCCATCTCTTCTTGAAGCTTTAGACTCCTTTGATCCACCAGAAAAACCAATTGGTAAATCATTGAGAATTCCTATACAAGACGTATATACTATAACAGGTGTTGGAACAGTACCAGTTGGCAGAGTTGAAACAGGAGTAGTAAGAGCTAATGATAAAGTTATAGTAATGCCAGCAGGAGTTACAGGTGAGATAAAGTCTATAGAAACCCACCACACACAAATGGAATCTGCAGAAGCTGGTGATAATATAGGTTTTAACTTAAGAGGAATTGACAAGAAATCGATTCACCGGGGAGATGTAATAGGAAGCGCTGATAGTCCTCCAAATGTTGCTAAAGAATTTGAAGCACAAATAATAGTAATCCATCATCCTACAGCTATGGCTCCTGGATATACTCCAGTTTTACATGCTCATACTGCACAGGTTGCTGCTACTCTTTCCGAGTTTGTTGCAAAAATTGATCCAAAGACAGGTGGCGTATTAGAAGACAAACCTAAATTTTTGAAGACCGGAGATGCAGCAATTGTCAAAATTAGACCAGTAAGACCTCTCGCAATCGAAACATTTAAGGAATTTCCCGAAATCGGTAGATTTGCACTTAGAGACATGGGTACTACAATAGCAGCTGGTGTAGTGAAAACTATCACTGAAAAACAAGATAAAAAATAAGTGAAACTATAGAATGCCTCAGGAAGCACGAATTAAACTGACAAGTACTAATCTTTCGACATTGGACGGTGTCTGCTCGGAAATCAAAGGTATAGGAGAGAAAAGTGGGATTAATTTGAAAGGTCCATATCCTCTTCCAACAAAAAAAATGAAGGTTGTTACTAGGAAATCTCCATGTGGACAAGGCACTAACACTTGGGACAAATATGAATTGAGAATTCATCGCAGAGTAATAGACATGGGAGCAGATGATAAGGCAATTAGACAATTAATGCGCTTGCGAATTCCTGATGATGTATATATCGAAGTTTCTCTGACATAATTTTATTACTTTAATTTCGATAATATTGTACATAGAAGAATTCTAACAAACTCTAAATCATTTACTATTTCATTTTGTTATTTTTGACTATAATGATGATTTTGTTATTTATGTTTTAGAGAAAAAATATATTTTCCAAAACAAATTAATGATACTCCAATGAAAGTTAACGTTTTTTTATTGTACACAATAATTGTTGCAATTCTTCTCTTTGTATGCATTGAAATGAGTTATATGGGAT
>DASVGC010000260.1:0-2431 GCA_036379735.1 Nitrososphaeraceae archaeon | reverse complement strand
GTGAATTTCTCCTGGTTATTGCTGGCATTATCCAGGGATAGGAATTCTGCAAATTTTCCGGAAGAATTGTCGGAATTTATCACGACTAGAGTTCCCCCTGACCTAGCGTAATCTAAATATGTCCTAAATTTGGTATCATCAAAATATTGAGGATCAAATGTTAGTATGACGATGTTTGTTCCTAATGAAGAAGAGTCATCTTCGGTAAATGTGCCATAAGTGTATTTTGAAAGGGCAAGAGAGCTGACGGGATAATATTTTTCATATTTTAATGCCCTATCATAGTAAGTTTCTGATGAATTTGTATTTCCTGTTATTATGGGTTCTATATCAACAACGTTATTCTCTGAAAAAATTCCTATCTTTGAAATAATTGGGATTTCTGATGAATTCTTGTGGATACTAATCTTTAACAAATCATTAACGTATACGTTAATTGATTTTTCGAGACTTTCGATTTTTATTGAGTACCATAACCAGTCATTCTTTTTTATTTCAGAATTTTGAGATAAGAGTAAGTAGTCTGCGTCCTTTGAAACCTGTTGTCTTAGTTCAAGCCCTTTATCAGAAAGTGAAAGAAAATAAGTTTTAGCTCCCTCTATCCACCTTATTCCTGCTGCATCCTTTCCAGTTTTGTTCTCTCCATTTATTCTGAACTTGAAATCTAAATAATTAATTCCCTTATCTTCAAATTCCTTAGACCATATTGTTTTGCCACCATTCTTCTTATGTCCATAGAATGAAATATTATCGGTTTTATCTTGAAAATTGTCATTCGCATGAACAAACTTCATGTCATTTTTTTCAAAATCAAATGTAGCATTGGTAACATTTAGCTGAGTTTTATTTTGTATTGTTGCTATGAACGATGAATCTTTTTTATATATGATTCCTATCTCACTTTTAGATGGGATAGACGGACCGTGAAAAGGAGGAATTCCAAGAACAACATAATTATTGTCACGATAAATTTGTTGATAATTATCCAAGGAAAATTTTATTGGATTACTAATGGTTTGGTTATTGATACTGTTAGTAGGTAGTACCATAAATTTGGTATTAGTATTCTCTAAAAGGTGATAAAATAAATCGATTGTTGAGGCATTGAGTAAGTATTCACTTTGAGCTATTTTCATATATGGCAAACCAGTAAAGGCATGAAGCTTGGACATTATACTTCCTTCTCGCAGATTATATTCATTTGCGAAGCTTGCAATATTATTTGGGTTCGGACCTATGTCAATTTTTGACCGCAACATATCATACATATGAAGTTCCTCCTGTGAGGGAAAATTTCGTCTGTCAAGGGCATCACTGAAATCTTGGGTATGCATCACTAATGCATTATAACCAACAAACATTAGTGTTGATAGACTGGCAGAAACAACAATTACTGATACAATGACACCGTTAAGAATTGGTTTTTTCTCCGCCATGAACCTTAGTAACCTAAATATCAAAAATGCCGCAAAACCAATCATTCCTGCCATTACATACTTGTTAAATCTCTGTTCATTGTAGTATGGACCAGCCAGAAGAGCAACAATAATTACTATTCCAAAAACAAATACTTCCTTTTCATATCTTTTGAAAACATAGGAAAGAATTGATGCTAATCCAATAAGACCTATTAAACCGAGTCGCATAGGATACAGGTACCATGGAGTATTGTACTTTTGTGTGTGAACATCTACAAAATTTGCTGGAAGTTCGTCCCAAACAATAAAGCATAGCAGATAGAGATAGATTGCAATTCCCACGAGTATCATTTTAGGAACTAATTTCATATTGCTGCTCAAATTGACAATTTTCTTACCCGATACAAACAAACGACTTTCAGATAACTGTCGGAATCTGTATAAATTCTGTCGGATAGAGTACAGCCCCAGAGTTATAATACTAAATAATGTAACTAGTAAAAGTAATGATACTCCGAAAATACTTTGAGTAGTAAAGTATTTCAAAGGTAGTAGTGTGTCCAACATGAATGTAAATGCAAGGGCGACAATTAATGCAATATATACACTATATTTGTTCTCCATATTATAGATTAAGGGTAGAGTTGAAGCAAGTATTACAAAGATATAGAATTCATCATGTGATGTAGTACCTAAAATTGTAACTAATGAAAGTATCAAAATATAATGAAGTTTATTGTTGAACTTTGTACGAACAAGTCCAAGAAGGACAAATCCCGCGGGCAGTGCTATGTAAATAAGTCCTGTACTAAAATCCGGAAATGCGGCAAGCATGAAATTAGCAGATAATCGTATGTCAGAGACCCTGATTTTGTCTTTTACAAAATTAGATATCGACATGATTTGCGAATCTAGGGGATTTGTTTCTACCAAAGAGATTATATATATCCATCCAAATCCCGCCGCAATAAGAAAAAGTGAGGCGGCAAGTAAAGCGGCCTTTCTATTATCTC
>DASVGC010000259.1:0-4418 GCA_036379735.1 Nitrososphaeraceae archaeon | reverse complement strand
CATATGAATCAAATTTGGTTTTTCCCTTGATTGAGGCGATGAGATGCATGTTATTTCGAGAAGAATCAGTAACCACGAACGAAACATCACCTGTATCTCCCTCCATAGTATTTTGAAAGTTACTCAACATCTCATTTAGTGTACCAATTGGTTCGCTCCTAGCACCATTTACATAAAGAATGGATTTTGTTATTGAGGATGTACCCAGTGAGGTATAGAGTTGTGCTATTAGATCCTTTATACCCATCTCAATATTGTTCTCTTTAATAGTTCCAGATACTAGATTTGTTCCTAAATGCAAAGATATTTCTGGAATCAGTTTGATTGTATTGAGGACTATTTCATTCGATATTTTAGAGCAATCATCTATCGTGAGAGTAGGGTTTATTTCGACATAGGCATCATTGTCAACAACAAAGTTAATGTCAGAATTTGATGAAATTCTTTTTAGTGATACGCCAGCTTGAAACAGTCTATCTTTTTCATGACCAAACGGCATGGTTACAAGCGAGATTACTGTCTTCTCAAGCATACTTTTTGCGATATGTGATACTATGGGCGCAATTGCAATGCCTGATTTCTCAGATAAACTAGTTACAAGGACTATAGTTTGATATCCCGATAATTTTGAGCAAATCTCTTCTTTGTAAGTTTCTAGAAAAGACCGGATTTTGTAACTCGAAGGATTAATCCATGATTTACAATCAACATGAAGCGAATTATTGCCTAGTTCTTCTCTATGGTTACTAATCAATAGGGAATCGTACTCTACATTTTCTAATTTTGATACAATATTCTTTCCAATTTTACCTATTCCAATTAACAATACAGGCTTCCTTAACTCAATACAATCCTCTGCCAATCAATCCAACTCCTAATCTGAAGATTGAGTATTAGAATAAAAATTTAGTTGATTAAATCAAGCATCTTAAATGGTACAAAAAAGTTGATAAGATTATGGGAATTAAGAGATTAATTCCCCAAATAAGGAATAATTTGAAACTTCTACGACTTTTACTGACATATATTGTCCTAGTAATTGTTTTGAATCAAATTTTTGTTTCCCTGGTGAATCAATTATCACCGGTCTGTAAGCATAATTTCTACCTTGTATCTTGTCATTATCTAAAATTTCATCTATCAGGATTTCACCTCTCCAATTATGCCACATTTGATTCCTAGTTATTGAGGTTTTCTTGATTGCATCATGTAACCTAGAACTTCTTTCTTTGACTATCTCCGTTCTGATTTTTGGATATTTGGAAGCGACCGTTCCGGGGCGAGGACTATATTTGGAAGAATTTATGATGTCAGGCTGACTTGCTTCAATTAAATTTAGAGTTTCGTTAAAATCTCTCTCAGATTCTGACGGAAACCCAGTGATTATATCCGTAGCAATTGTTATCTCGGGTATTTTTTTTCTCAGCTCTCTCACTACATTAAGAAAAATCTTTGCGGTATGGCCTCTCTTCATCCTACGTAATATTCTATCGCTTCCACTTTGCACAGGCATATGAAGAAACTTGAAGATTCTGTCATTATTGCGGTAAAGTGAAATTAACCTGTCTAAAAACCTTGGAACATACATTGGATTCATCATTCCCACACGAATCTTAAAGTCCCCATCAACATTGGAACAATTTTCCAACAGATCAACTAGATCGGTTCTCAAATCCATTCCATAACAACCGTTGTCAGTAGAAGTTAACCAGAATTCCTTACAATTTGCTGCCAAGTCATCTTCCATTTGTCTCACGATTTCACCAATTCTATAGCTCCTTAGAGTTCCTTTGGCCAGTTTCGTTTGACAAAAACTACATTCACTTAAACATCCACTTGAAATTTCAATAATACTGACTACAGGATTTAGTCTCAATCTTGGAAGATTCACCTTTGTTAACATGGAATCATCTAAAGCCACGACCTTTTGACCTTGGAGTGAAGAATCTACCACTTGCAATGTTTTGTCCAGAGATTGTGGACCCATAAGTGAGGAACTAGGAGAGAATGACTCGATCAAATTCTTGCTTGTCTTTGGCAGACATCCAGCGACAACAAGTGGTTTTTCTTTTGAATATTTCTTTATTTTTGAAATCATTTTGTGCTCAGTAGTATCCTTTACAGCACAAGTAACTAGTACGTTAATATCTGAATTTTTTCTAACTGGAGCTAGCTCGTATCCGTTATTGCAAAGTATTCCTTTGATTATTTCAGAATCTGCAATATTAGCAGAACACCCGAATGCTTCTACCCATACTTTTTTTTTATCAGATTTGAAATTTCGAAAAGGTAGATCGGGATCAGAATTATTTGAAAAAGATGATAGAGGATTTACTTTTTCCAAATGTAATCTACTATAATGGAAATCAAAGATTATTTAAATAGTCAATAACTTTGCCAATCCAGGCAATTTTATCACATCAGTGGCGCCTGAACAGTAGAATATTCATTTTGCAAACTAGAATTTTCTAATCAAAACTCTCATGCCCATGGCTAGTCTTTTTTCTCCATCAAGACTTCTGATTCAAGAATTTTTTCTGTAGCAATCAAAAGATTCTGGATATCTTTTTCATTATGAACTACTGAGATAGCACCCATCTTATGAGGTAAGAAAAATATCCCGTATTTTGCCATCAATGAGAAATGATACCTAGTTAGGGCTTGATTATCACATAAGGCGACATCACTTGCGCTTTTTATTTCACTTACTTCTTTTGAAAGAAAGTGTGTAAGAAAAACAGAACCAACACCGCTTAGTTGTACTTTCATTCCATAATCAGAGAATAGCTTTGTCAAGCCCTTCCTAGCCATGTCTCCCAATTTATCAATTTTTTTATAGATTGTATTACGATTTTTTCCGATATAATCTAATGTTGCGTATCCGGCTGTCATTGTTAGTGGATTGGAAGAAAATGTTCCACCACCAATGTAACATAACTTATCCTTGTTTCTGTTTTCAACAGGATTGGCCACTTGCATAATTTCCTTCTTACCACATACTACTCCTATAGGAAGGCCCCCTCCAACAATTTTTCCAAGTGTAATTAAGTCAGGGTCCAAGCCAAATGAAGATGAAACGCTGCCGTAATTGAGTCTAAATCCAGTAACAATTTCATCTAAAATAAATAAAATACCATTTCTTTTACAATATTCTTCCAGACCCTTTAGGTAGTTGATATCTGCAGGAACACAACCTGCACCTCCCAAGAGCGGTTCAAGAATAATACATGCTAAATCATCCTTTACGCTGTCCAATAATTTGATTGATCTTTCTAGATCGTTAAATGGAATGGATTCAACAAAATCACCTTCCCTACCAGTCATCCCAACTCCTTCATCTACTTCAAATGGATAATTTACAGACTGCATTAAATCTGAATTAAATCCATGCCATCCTCCGATCGTTTTACAAATAATCCTTTTTTTGGTCACAGCTCTGGCTATTCTTATTGCATACATTGTAGCTTCAGAACCCGTTGTGCAGAATCTCAAAAGTTCACTTGTAGGAATCACTTTTTTAATACTCTCTCCAAGCTTGACACTAGTATCATTTACAGTACCATACAATGTACCTTGACGTATTTGCGAATCAAGTTTCTTTACTACAACATTAGGAGAATGACCCAGAATTAAAGCCCAGTGTCCCATCCAGTAGTCAACATACTTGTTGCCGTCAATATCAAAGAGGTGTTTATCCTTTGCCTTCTTTACAAAAAATGGATAAGGCCTAAAAAATCTGATATTATGGCTAATACCTCCTGGAAATATCTTTACAGAATCGTTATAGTAATTTCTTGACTTCGGAGTTTTTTTTTTATACAAATCGTTCAGACTGTTGAATGTCACTACAACAATTCATTACAAGACCTCTTTATTACCATTATGAAATATCAATGAAATAAAAAAGATTGTCATACAAAAGAACATTTTGACGAACTGACGAACTGAACCACACTGAATTCTATCGTATCGAATGAATTGAATCCATCATCTAGTATTTAGTAATCAGGTGCGTTGGGCTTTTAGTAACGGCAGGCTGAACATCTCGCAAAAAGCTCGATGCTTACACCTCCATTCTATCAATGCTATCTTCTATAGCTGCCCTTCTCTGTAAAGAAGGCTGTCTTTTCTCGGGAAAGGTTTCCTCCTTAGATGCTTTCAGGAGTTATCCTAAACAGCTTAGCGGCTCAGCCTGCCCTGTCGGACAACTGATAAACCAGAGGCTGCGCTGCCCTGTTCCTCTCGTACTATGGGCAACTTCCCCTCAAACAACTACACCCCTGTCAGGCAGAGACCGACCTGTCTCACGACGGTCTAAACCCAGCTCACGTTCCCCTTTAATGGGCGAGCAGCCCCACCCTTGGCTCCTGCTGCAGAACCAGGATGGGAAGAGCCGACATCGAGGTACCAAACCGCGG
>DASVGC010000258.1:0-4236 GCA_036379735.1 Nitrososphaeraceae archaeon | reverse complement strand
TCAGATCCACAAACTCAGACAGAGTCAGATCCACAAACTCAGACAGAGTCAGATCCACAAACTCAGACAGAGTCAGATCCACAAACTCAGACAGAGTCAGATCCACAAACTTTCAAATCATCAAACGAGGATATCTTTAGTCCAATTTTATCTCCACTACAACATTTTCCATCTCAAAATCAGAAGGAATCCGCGTCTTATGACAACGAGATCCAAGAAAATTCAATCTTTAGTCCTATATTATCCACCTTGCATTTTTTTTCTTATGATTCACAAGGAATTACAACTGATCAGCCTTTAAGTTTGACCATGAACTCAATGGAGGAACCACCTAACTGCGATCCCGCAGATCCTGCCTGTGAACCACCTAACTGCGATCCCGCAGATCCTTTTTGCGGCGGATCTCCTCCAGAGGAGGATAACTGCAACGATGGTATTGACAATGATGGTGACGGATTTATTGATAGTCAAGATGGAGATTGTGGTCCAGGAGGAGCTCCTCCAATTACTAGTCCTGGTAATCAGTTGTCAAGGGGAGGAAATGACAACAATGATGAAAATGGTGTTAACGCTGAGGCATTAAACGGTGAAACTGACAATTCATTTCTTCCTGAAGCTATAGCTCAATTAATACAAGTCGCCGAAGGACAAATTGATGGTGAAATTTACTATATTCTAATTGAGAATGTAAACAACGAAACCAAATTTGTTCCTGACGACGTAACGCTACCTCTCGGATATACTGTCGTATGGATAAATAACGATAGCTCAAGAGATCATAGAGTAGTAGTAACTAATGAGAATGGAAAATCTCTTCTCAATTCTGTAGTTTCCTACAATAGCTTCATCAGTTACAAGTTTGAATCTGAAGGTCAGTTCCTATATTCTGATTTCGAAAATACTGAATCAAATGGACTAGTAATGGTAGTTCTTGAAGAGGAAGACAATGTGGAAATATCTGGTCCCTTACCAGGAATAGAAACTATTATTTCGTCGCTTGGGTTCAATTAAATTATGTGAATTAATCCGTATAATTGTGAATAGGTAGCAATGTTGGATAAACTACACTTAATTATGAAAAAAGACTAATTAAATTTGTGTGAATTTCGGTATCAATAATATTTACAGCATATTGAAAATTTGTGTACGTTATTGATGCTCAGAATCTATGGATTGTTACGTGATCGTTTTCTAGCTTGAAATTCTTTAAGATATTCCATTATTTCTCTATCTACCACTTCAAGATCACTTACGGTTTTACCCTCATCAGGAGGCAATTTTTTTCTAATTTCCTCAACAATTTCTGTCATTGTTTTCTCCATTTCTGCTGAGCCTATATTTGCAAAAAACTGAGAATATTGACTGGACCTTTTCAACTGAATCTCAATTGTTCTGTTACTTGATATTATTCTGGCTGAATAGTACACCCCCAAGGCAATCAAATAAGCAGAAGGACCTATGGCTGCAACTGTCAATAAACCAAAGGGTGGGTACGGCGTGTGGTAAACAGTAGCTGAACCTGCTGCAAAGAAAAGAATTAATCCATATGCTGTAATACGTAGAAAATTTTTCAAAGGATTAGTTGCATCTAACTTTCTTATAATCAAGAAAAACGGAACTGAAAACAAAATGCCTCCAACAAGAGAACTCGGAGTATAGAAAAAGAGAAACCACACTTGAAAATTCAAATTACCTGCGGCATCCTCAGGGATAAATAGACCCAATTGGGTTACTAATAGCTGGCTTAGATAAAATATTAACGGAAGAGACAATACAAACAAATATTTGAATTTTCCCACTTTAATTTTATAGTCTTTCAATAGTAACGTGGTCATCACCCAAGTTATTACATAAGAGAACACTGCCAAATAGTAGTAGATATAATTTAGTAATGCAAGGAATGAACATTGATCTATGATGGGTAGCGAAACTACAGTATCAGCTTTTACTTTTTCTGGCTGATCCATAAGAACCATGCCCATAAATACAATCGTAACGAAGGCCGTTATTGACAATGTTAAGGCCATCGTACCAAAAATTAGAATTGCAAGTTGCTTTCTATTATGATACCATGTGAAAAATTTTGAAGACATATCACTCATTGCAATCATAGCTATTGCATTACTTGCAGAAAGTATTAACAATAGGAGAAATGTATCGTAATATTTTGGAATTAGAATTTCAATTATTAGGGTCAAGAAGCAAACTGTGACAAAAAAAATCATAATGTTTGTTATTTTCCGAATTATTCCAAATGAGGATCTTCCAACTCCGGTTTGTTCTTGTTCCTTTGTAGAATAACTTAAAACATATTGTTGTGATACAAGATAAATGGAAGAAATCAATACAAAAACAATCACCCCTATCTCAGTAGAGATATCCTTGTAAAAAAGATGTGCTTCGTTACTAACCTCCATATCAATAAACAGGGCCACCATAATTATAAAAACAAGAAATCTGATGTCAGAAAATTTATTGAAAAATTGTTCTTGAATTGATTTCGTACCAGAACGCATGTATTTATTCATTGTAATTGTAGAATATTTACACTTTTCTTGTCATGAAAGAATTAATTGATTTTAGAGGAAATAACACATAAATAAAATCGTCTTATTTTTTGAATTTCATAACCTATCCGCCGTGAGTTATATTCGGAGATAAATTCTTACAGTTAGTAAACTAAAACTGTTTTTGCGTTAATACATAACTTTGGGGCAGCAAGAAATATAACTTATGTTTGTGACGTGCCAGTTACTGAGAGGAGTTCATGAATTCTATCTATTTGTAAACTGACTCAAGAATGAAAACTATATTATCATCCATATTCCAGATTGATACATGATGTGGGACACTAAAAATGTCATAGTGTTATCATTTTGTTTGGTTGCGTCGCTGAATTCATCATATCCTCAATGGTTAACCCATGGACAGATGGCTGGGATAAATGGCACTGTTGGCAATAATAACGAATTAGAATTCACTACAAGTGGGAATATTTCTCCAAACGCCTCCCAGGATAACCCCCGTATCATGGAAAATACTTCGGGTATGATCGATGAAGCAGTTAATGCACTTAAAGATACTTTCAAATCTTTATTTGGAAACTAACAATTTCTGGCATCGGGATAATTGATAATCATGTAAGTATCTCTTTACAAACCAAGTCCTAAGCGTTATGATGAAATAATATCCATTTTGCAAATCCTATAAGACTAGAGTACTAATATTATTTTGAGAAATAAGGAATATTGCAATCAAGTTTAAAGAACTTATTTTTCATGTCTTTCTGATAATGATGGTGGTGGTCACCATCGATGTATTTGGTGCAAGAATGATATCTCCTTCGTCCGTTCTAAGCCTACTGTACAACAAACCTATGTCGTAAATAATTCCTGTATTTCCAAACACGGTTACCTTATCTCCTATCCTAAAGGGTCGCGTAATAGCAAGATACAATCCAGAAATCAAATTTCCAAGGACATTCTGACTCGCGAATCCTATCACAATTGCAGTAATAGTTCCAATGGATGTAGCAATAAGGGGATCCTGACTTAGATAGGAAATGATAACTGATATGACAACTATTGCTCCAATGATTCTGATCAGGATTCGAATAATCTCTGCATTATTTTTCAAAGCATCATAAGAAAGTTTGTAAAAAATATTTGCTAGGGAATTAATTACAAAATATCCAATAACAGCAACAACTCCTATTTTTAAGTAGGGTCCATATCTATGCTCCAATAGTTGCTCAATAATACTACTTGCAGCAACTACCACTGCCACTGCAATAATCATTATTGTAATTGTTTTAAAGAGAGATCTTTGTTTCTTCTCAGCATTATTCGAATTATTTGAATCGTAATTCTCCTTATCCCCCTTGTTGACGTTATCTTCTCCCCTATTCACGATATGAATGGTAATATACCAACTATATTTCAAATTTTCATGAATTACTAGAACTGGATTTAGTCTAGTTTTCACAATTGTAACTTGTATCAAATTTTTCAAGAGCAACAATTTCAAGCTCTCTGCTCTCTAGCGCTGTTTATAAAGACTTAAAGAGATGACAATACGATATAATAAAGATCTTTATGGTAAAATGTGCAGAATGTGGAAATGAACTCCCACAAGATGCTAAATTCTGTCCAAATTGCGGCACTCAGACAGGGCTAAAAAAAGATGTCTATGAAGTGTCAGCAGGTGGGCTGGTTGGAAAAGTCAAAGAAATATTTC
>DASVGC010000257.1:0-2212 GCA_036379735.1 Nitrososphaeraceae archaeon | reverse complement strand
GTAGTTGAAAGAGATCAATATTAATAGCTCCTGGAATGTGACCTTTCTTATATTCCAAAAAAGATCTCGTATCAACTACAATATTGTTATGCCCAGGCCTACTAATTTTACGAAAAAGATCTTTTGTCGTTATTATTAGGTTCAGTAGAGTTTCTTAATCTCCAAGGTAATATATAATATTCACCGCGAATTTTCCTGAATTTGATTTCTTGGTCGCTTAGACTCGCAATAGACGATATCCAATAATGTACGTTACTTTAATTGATAACGCTTACCGTTAAGTTTAGAATAAATACGAGCTATTGATACATCAATTATCATCTTATTGAAAAACGTCAAAAATTTATCTTGGTTTTTCGAGAACTGAAAATTTTATCTGCAATCCATGTTTCGAATCCATCTCATACTCATACTTTTCGTTTTGCGATATTGGAATTAGCGCAATTTCTTGACTTTTGCAAACAGGGCATTCATAATACTCTACCTCCCTCAAAATTGAGGCCGTCCAATAACATGATTCACAAAGTCCAAAAAATCGTTTCTTAGAATTGTATTCACGTTCTACAACCAGCGTATACATATCTGAAATAATCACAACGCAGATGTTAATCTTATCCCTGTGTAATTACATAGATCAATATAGAAAATTCACTTCAATTTTGTCCCATTCCATCATTTATGACTTGAATTCAATTCGCCAAATTTTATGAATGTCCTAATCATCCCAAGTGCAGGTTACAATATAGATTATGGTGATGACTATAGATCCTCTTTAACTACAGTAAGAACATGGCAAATAATTATGAACCAACTTTATTCTAGGTGATCTATGCTAATAAGCAAAATACTCATAGGAATAAGTGCAGCTATACTGTTGGCAACCTCTACAATACTGCCAGCAACTATATTTGCACAAAATGCGGTCACAATAAATGGAGCAGGAGCTACGTTTCCATTTCCGTTAATAGACACATGGAGAGTGGAATATCAAAAAGTCCAACCAGGCGTCAACATCAATTACCAGTCAATTGGAAGCGGTGGTGGAGTAAAACAATTTACTGAAAAGACAGTAGATTTCGGAGCTACTGATGCACCTCTGACCCAGAATGAAAGTCAGAAAGCACCAGGGACAGTACACATCCCAGAAACAATTGGTTCTGTTGTCGCAGCATATAATATCCCAAGTGTTCCTGACAAGGGACTAAAACTCTCAGGCGAAGTTCTCGCAGACATATTCTTAGGCAAGATTACCAAATGGAATGATCCCAAGATCCAATCATTGAACAACGATAAGACTCTACCCGGTGATGACATAGTAGTAGTTCATAGATCAGATGGTTCAGGTACAACATTTGTTTGGACTGACTACCTATCAAGTGTAAGTCCAGCATGGAAAGACCAACTAGGTAAAGGAAAATCAGTAGAATGGCCAGTAGGCATTGGTGCACCAGGTAATGAAGGTGTTGCAAACGCAATAAAAGGAACTCCAAACACAATAGGATACATTGAACTAAGTTATGCATTAACAACAAACACCCCATTTGCCTTTATGCAAAACAAGGAAGGCAATTTTGTTGAAGCAACACTGAATTCTACAATGGCTGCAGTCCAGAGTTATGTGACCACGCTTCCAAAGGGTGATGGCGTGTGGACTGATGTCTCGCTTGTAAATGCAGCAGGCCCTGATTCGTATCCAATAGCTAGCTTCTCATACTTGCTCTTACACAAAGAGATGAGTACAAACCCAAATCTGGACCAAGCAAAAGCCAAGGCATTAGTTGACTTTATCACATGGGCAATAACTGACGGTCAGAAAATAGGCGAAAGTCTTGACTACGTTCCGCTACCCGATGGAGTAGTAAAACTCAACCAGGATACGTTGAAATCACTTACTTTCAACGGCCAACCTATAACATAAAAGAAGCATTGGAAGATAGGTAATGTATTACCTTCAGTCCCCTTTTTTTCATTTTTGTTCTTTTAATGATAACGATACATACTCTAAAAACATCAAGAGTAACAATGATATCACACTCATTCATCATCAAACTTGGTTAAGCAATTGGCAGGTGTCATTTTACGACTGAAATAGAATCAAAACACAGGCGATACTTGTCTACACTTTTTGTGGCAAGAAAGAAGAGACATGATAGACTGTTTACAGGTCTTGTTGTTGGTGCGGCTGCTTATACGTTACTTATGGTAGGACTTG
>DASVGC010000256.1:0-5684 GCA_036379735.1 Nitrososphaeraceae archaeon | reverse complement strand
AGAAATGAATTTGCTATTGAAATTTTTACGCCCATTGACCTAGCTAATGATTGGGATGTAATTGGTTTCATGCTTTTAATAGTCTTTAAACCTTGAGATTCTTCTATAGCTATCAATGATTTTTGTTTTTGTTTAATTGGTCCCTTCTTTTCTCCCTTCTTGGCCTTCTCATCGGCAGCTTGAGTCTCCTTTGTTTTTTCCTGACTTCCGATTGATTTTTTCTTAGCTCCGCCCATAGTAACACGAAATATATTCCATTTTATAATCCTATTGAAAATTCGCACTTCAACCTACTTGCAGTATTCAATTTTTCAGAACAAATCTAAATTTTCGCAACGCAGGTTTGAAATATTTTAAAACATCCTCCCGTAATAAGATACGTTGGATTTTTCCATTATTGTCAACATCATGGAACAAATGGAACAAACCAAAAGCAGGCTGGAACTTACAAACCATTTGGTTACTCTTTTCAAAAGTACCTCGCCCGATCTAGTTGACAAAATAATTTATCTCATTCAGGGAAAAATTAGACCTGATTACGAAGGGATTGAAATGGGAATCGCCGAAAAAACGATAATACGAATCATATCCCAAATATCAGGTAATTCAATAGATAAGGTCTATCATAAATATCGTGAGATAGGCGATTTGGGAAATGTGGCTGAAGTAATTCTAGAGAACAAGGTTCAGACCACACTTTTTGATGAAAAGGTTACTATTGAAAGGATTTACTTGATCTTTGACAAGATAGCTAAAACTGCCGGCAAAGGATCACAGGAAATAAAGTTAAAGTTGTTAACGAGTCTTTTCAATGATTCATCCCCTCAAGAATGTAAATACATTATTAGATTTGCTTTGGGGACACTTCGACTTGGGATTGCCGACATTACGATAATGGATGCCTTGGCCTTAGCGTATACTTCCGATAAAAAGAATAGAAAACCATTAGAAAGTGCCTATAATGTTTCCAGTGATTTAGGAAGAGTTTCAAAGATATTGGCAACTGATGGAATAAGTGCAGTTTCTGACATCAAGATTGAATTGTTTATACCAATAAGACCAATGCTGGCTGAAAGAGTCCAAACAAGTGAAGAAGCTCTTGAGAAAGTGTCAGGTAAGGGCGCAGTAGAATTCAAACTCGATGGGGAGAGGGTACAAATTCACAGGAAAGGTAGGAAGGTTGAGATATTTTCAAGAAGTATGGAAAACATAACACATTATTATCCGGATGTAGCTGAAGTCTCAAGAACAATAAAGCTAACGAATTTTATTATTGAAGCCGAAGTCGTTGCCATAAATAAGTATACGGAAGAATTTCTTCCATTTCAAGAATTGATGCACAGACGTAGGAAATATGATATTGCCCGAAATGTGGAGAACTATCCTGTTTCTGTCAATGTCTTTGATATCCTCTGGGCATCGGGTCGAGATAAGACAAAACTTCCATATTTAAAACGAAGGGAGTTGTTGAAAGACATTATTACTAATTTACTAGATCGTAAACTTACTCTAATTCATCAGAAGATCGTAACTAATGTCGAGGAACTTGAGAAATTTATGGCAAAATCAATTGAATATGGTTGTGAGGGTTTGGTCGTTAAGCAAACCGATAGTCCATATCGAGCAGGAGCTAGAGGATTTGCTTGGACAAAAATAAAGAGAGAATATAGAAGTGAATTGGTGGATAGTTTGGATCTAGTCATAGTCGGTGGATCTCATGGTAGGGGGAGACGAGTTGGTAGGTACGGTGCTCTGTTACTTGCAATCTTTGACAAGAATGAAAATGTATTCAAAAGCGTATGTAAGGTGGGAAGTGGATTTACAGATGAAGTTTTAGAAGAACTGTTTAAAGAATTAGGAAAACACAAGATTCCAAAAAAACATCCCCGAGTTTACTCGAAATTGGAGATGGATACTTGGTTTACTCCCACAATAGTAATTGAAATTATAGCATCTGAGATAACTCTTAGTCCTGAATATGATGCCGGCATGGATTCTATCAGAAAAGGCTTTGGATTATCTTTGCGCTTTCCAAAATTTACTAAAAAAATACGCCGTGACAAAAAACCGCAAGATATAACCGATGAATCTGAACTTATTCAAATGTATAGAAAACAAAGGAACATAAAATTGTGATCCGCAGGAGTACTATACTGTGAATTTCATATTACTAGTTTATAGGTTTTGCATTCACGACAAGTTTGAAATTATTCAATATATCTTTACATCTATTTCTGATTGTCACTTCGGTAACGCCAGCAAAATTGGATACGTCTATCTGTAGTAGATTTACTCCAAGGAGTACTGACGCAAGATAAATGTATGCAGCAGCCAATCCGTTAGGTGCTTTTCCGTCTGAAAAGAAATTATTGTTTGTTTTTTGGGCAATTTCAAGAGCCAACCTTTCAATTTTTGTATCGATTTTTGCGATGTTAGCAAGTTTAGAAATATAGTTGTCGATTGCAAATATTGAAGGTGCCGTAGAGGCATGAGAGATAGAAGCTGAACTGTTAATTGATCTAGTATCAGCATTTGGAACTTGCGATTCTGAGTCGTCTATCACTAAAGGGTTATCTGTTTTATATTTGGACTCATCTATTTTGTTCATTTCCATTACCATCGATCTATAATATCTTGATGCTAGTTTCACGCTTGATTTGTCAAATTCCGATATTCCCGCAGCGTGGACTATTTCTTCTATTGACCTAACAACACCACATCTTTTGCAGGCCAAATAAATGGTGGCAGATGCAATACATGTAATGGACTTTCCCTTGGCCTTACTATTATTCTCAAAATTACGATAAATCATTGAGGCAGTTTCAGTAATGGTTTTTCTGAGACAGAGAACAGAACATACTTCATTAATTTTTGAAAGAACATTTGATAGTCTTCTTTCTTTTGAAGAATTAACCCTTAGTCTACTATGCCACTTGCGTGACCTATTCATAAGTTCTACGTTTTGATAATCTATGGCCCTCCCACTATAATCTCTCGAAGTGTTTCCTATTTCAGTTCTCAAACCAAAATCATGGAGTGATAAACTTGTAGAACCGCTTGCTCTAGTATTCTTGTTTCTTTCTTCAAAATCAGTCGAGTTGGTTTCGGGTCCGTAGTAGTCGACCTGCTCCATAACTACACATCCACACTTGTGACACACATATTCGCCCTTACCATAGTCAAGGATAATCTTGGATTGACATTCTGGACATTGGGAGCAATATTCTACTGATGTCATCCTTTATTTCTCCTCCTAGTTCTGTTTCTTTTTTTTGACGAGCTAGATTGATGATTGAAACTAGGTGATCTGTACACTTTCCCTCCAACAGTATACTTTGAATTTGATGTTGGCATCACCGACGCATATGGTGCCTTGACCGAACCTATTAATTCGATAATCTTACCAATCCTTGAACCCTTATTATCAATTAGTGCCTGGCCTATCAAGTTGTGAGTAGTATTCTCTTCAACTTTGACGATAAGTCTCCCACTCTTGGCCATGTGGATAATTTCACCTATCATTTCCATTATGTATTAACACCTTTCACACACTCATTATCATTTTAATCTGTCAATAAAAGTTAGTTTTAAGATAAATAAAATCTATCATTATTTGAATTAGACTTGTGTTAAATGATGCGATCCATAGAATCTTGTCAATGCTTTTGTTGTCTTACCTCAAACATCAATTTTGCAATTTGATTGACAACTGAAGTTTTTTTCTCCTTTTTTGAGATCATGATATATCCAGACTTTACAAAGGACCTTCTCGGATACCTCGCTTGACTATTGGTATCTTCTTCCGAAAAATCTAATTCTAAAGATTCAGATGCTCCAATCAGCTCTTGCATTGTAGGATCATAAACCGAAATGCTCTTACTTACTTTTCGTCCTTTCTTTCTTGACAAATTCTTGTTAAAATAGTCTAACCAGACTATCTGATGATCGTAATCCTTCATTATCGATACTATATTTTTTCGCATAATTAATTATTTTGAATATGTGATGAGATAAGTTTACAGTATTGCCAAATACCATCCTTCTCTGACCATGTGAGTTTTAGATACCAATATTCAATTATTTTATATAACCAGAATCCATTACCAAAAACGTCCCGCGGTAGCTCAGCCTGGTAGAGCTTTCGGCTGTAGTAGTCGGCAGAAATTGCTAACCTCGTGAAACAGCCTATCAGGCTAACAATTGCAGCGACCGAAGAGTCGCAGGCTCAAACAGATTTGATTTCATGATCTTCTGGAGTAAATCCTGCCCGCGGGATACATTTCTTACCTGTGTTCCAAATAAGGTCAATTCTAATTTGATGGAGTATCTTAAGGCCGTGAAGACATTTTCTCTGTTATTGTTAAATTACCCAATCATTGAAATACTTGTGATGACCGTCTCCGGACATGTTGAACCGCACATCAAAGAATCCAGTCACATTAGAGATTTTGTGTTTGGGTTTGGTGATGGAATAAATACATCATTGGGAATAGTTGCAGGCGTCGGAGGAGCAAACAGCACTCCTGATTTTATAATATTAGCCGCACTGGTAGGGATGTTCACAGGTGCAAAAGCAATGGCAGTTCAAAACTATTTGGCCGTAAAATCACAAAGAGAGATTCTTGAATCTGAGATAAAAAGAGAAGAATATGAAATAGAAACATATCCTGAACAAGAACGGTTAGAAATTGAAGAAATTTATCGGGCCAAGGAATTTGACGATGATCTGGTAAAACGTGTCACAGAAAAGATCACGTCCAACAAGAAAGTATGGCTCAAAACAATGTTAACCGAAGAATTGGGATTGAATTTGGATATTATAGGCAACCCTATCAAAGGCGCTCTTATTATGTTTGCGTCATTTATTATTGGCGGAATTTTGCCAATATTGCCATACCTGCTATCCAAAACTGGCTATGTTCCTCTTGAATTCTCATTATGGATAGCTATCGCGATTAGTATCACTTCTTCGTTCATAATTGGTGCCAAGAAAGCAAAATTAGCAAAGAAAAATTGGATAAAAGGAGGAATAGAAATGTCGGGTCTAGGAACTGGAATAGCTCTACTAGGATATGGTATTGGTGCGGAACTAGATAACGCAAATCTGTTAAACTTTTAAAAAAAACTGATCATATTGTCTTCAAATAAATTCAAAGTTTGTGTCTCTCTGTCAACAAATTCAGTTTACAAGCTGCCTAAATTGATTTCAAGTGCACTTCAGAAGAGGGCAGATTTTGTTGAAATTAGATTTGATCATCACATATACAAGGATATCGACCAAGCCCTAATCATAACCAGTAAGATAAAAAACAAAGCAATCTTTACCCTAAGATCGAAAGAGGAAGGTGGGTCTTTTGACGGAAGTAACAGAGAACGTATTTCATTGTTGGAGAAAATGGCTATGATAAGGCCAATGTTACTTGATATAGAGATCTCTACTTTAAAAAAAGACAAAGGGATTAGACAATTTCTATTGGAAAATAGGATCCCAATACTTGTGTCTTCACACGATTTTAGGAAAACTTCAAGTCTTTCTGCACTGCGAAATAAATTTAAGGATATGAGAAAATACAGCAACTATGTTAAAATGGTTACCACAGCAAGATCTATTGAAGATAATTTCAAATTGCTTTCACTCTATGATAACAATGATGATACAAGATTGATTGCATTTGCCATGGGAG
>DASVGC010000255.1:0-3276 GCA_036379735.1 Nitrososphaeraceae archaeon | reverse complement strand
AGAATTCGATTAGTCAGATACCTGTTTTTGATGTATCTAGAATAGTAGGACTGGTAAGTGAGGATATCCTTGCTAGAAAGGTGCTCGAGAGTGATGACAAGAAGAATATCCACCAGGTACCAATATTGCAGATTATGGAACCCCCACCACCAATAGTGGACATATCGACTCCTGCTAAAGCTCTTATCCCGCTTGTTCGATTTGCCAAATGCGTACTTGTAACTCGACAGGGTGAAGTTACAGGCATTATAACAATTAGTGATACCCTAAAAATGGCGGAGTAAAGTAGCCAGGGCTATTCTCTCAGGTTTTCCAAGCCGACACAGCAATCTGCATTCTTTAAGCAACTTTCACAGATATTTATCGCACTTTCCTTTGGAAGTGTTACTTCACACAATGCGCATTTTCGCTCGGCGCCATCTAACATATACATAACATATTCAAGCATGTGATATATATTTTCGGACACTTGCGACAGTATTCACCAAAAGTTGGCCTTAATTTCATGTCAAATATGTATTATTTAGATTTTCAAAGCTAATTTTCGTTTCTTCTTTATATCATCTATTATCCACTTTGTAACCAGTATCAATCCGAAAACCGGAAAGCTACCGATGAACAGATACGGAAACATGGCAAGAAACATTGACGGTTCAAATATTTCCATACAAACATACAATCACTAAAAGGATAATATAATTCTGTAGTCTATGAGATTTGTGATTCTTGAGAAATCTCATTGTTCTCAGATTGGCTAATTCCTGGAACTTCTTTTGTTCCAGACAACCATAAAAATAGGGCAATTATCTTGATGTGTATTGGTCTGAATCAACTATCAATGAATAATTCTTAATTTTTGATGATTGAACCTTGTCGTCCATGACAACTGTAAAACTTGATGTAGAGTACGATGTCAAGTTGTTTGGCTCGGCAATTGCACTTGATAACCCAATGATCCTACCATTATTGTCAAAGAACGATGCTATTGCAAGTACATTGGTAGCTGTAGTGTTACCCATATTGGAAATCCTTCCACTAACATAATAGTATCCAAATATGTCGGGTCTTGATTTCAGAGAGGTTATTGCCAGATTATCTTGCTTTTTTGCTCCAATCTCGCTAGTAAAATCTAGAGTATAATTGAAAAAATATTTAGTTTGATTCTTATCAAGGAATATTATCTCAAATGGCGAAACTTCTCCAACATTCAAAGACCTAACTGATACTATGCCACTTGCATTACCTATGTGCCGCCCGCTCTTATCATAAAATTCTGCATGAGCCGCAATTGTTTTCTGTGTTTCATTTGAGATGTTTCTTATTTGACCAAACAAATGAATAAAACCGTTTTGGTCAATAATTTTGTTCTGTTCTAGAATATCAAAATTTCCTAGTGAGTAGCCCGTACCTCCAATCATTAGAAACAATACAGCACTAAATAGTAACATTCCTTTAGGAACTGAAAGAATTGAAAATTTGCAAATACAGTTTCTGAAATTGGTGAAATAATTATGTTTCAAATCAAATTTACTCTTCATACATTAGCGATTTTTTAACAGAAATAATTCATATACCTGTTCATATTGAAAAGCAAGAGAAAATTTATCATCCGACAGATCATTTTCCGTTACATTTCCAGTAATGAGGTAATTCTTAAAGTGTTCATAACTGGCGGCCTCTGAACTAATCGAGTTAATAAATGATTCTTTAATATTCTGTTGTTCCGATGGCGCTGCTAGATTTGTGCCCTCTTTTTCAAGTTCCTTAAACTGCGGCAAGTATTTGTCCGTTATAGAGATCATTGTAGAGTTATTGTTCTCCTTTGTTACCCATTTTCCTAGCTCCACTTGATAGTTGGCTGTAAGTTCTTTTGACTTTGATACCAAACCTCGTAGCGAGTCGGTAAAAGCCTTCAGGGTAGCATTATTGCCAGACTGTTCGGTTGATTGTGGTACCAATTGACCAGTGGACTCCCCAGAAACTTGCCTGACATTACCTACGGTATCAAGATGAATTAGAAAACATGACGACATAATAATTGGCGACATTAGCATTATTCTAAAAATCAATCCATTTTTTTTCATTCAAGTTTACTTCTCTGTTGAATAATTAAAAGTTTGTCAGGTATTTTCTATGAGTTAGAACAATCATTATGCCTGTGAGAGCATAAATTCTTACCTCGACTGTAACTCTATTTCTTACTTTCGTATTCAATTATTTCCTTTTTCTTCCATGATGTGTAGTTGCCGTGATCGGTTAGTTCGACATCAAATATGTCCAAAATCTTTTGTCTAATCATGTCTGCCTCTTGAAATTTCTTTTCTGCTCTGGATTTATTTCTCTCCGCAATCATCTGTTCAATTTGTTCTTTCGTACTATTGTCTACTTGTATTATCCTTAGTCCGATGATATACATGATGGTATGTAGTATAGGTAACGCTTTGTCTGCCATTTGAATAGTTAATTTTTCAGATGAACTCAAGTTATTAACATACGATACCAGTTTCATAAATGTCGACAATGCTAAGGGAGTATTCAGGTTGCTTTCCAATGCGGATAAGAAATCAGTTAGAGAAATTTTGCATTTTTCTTCAAATTCCACAATATCTTCTCCTTTATTCTTTGTTGTAATCAATTCATAAATACAGTGTTCTATCTGCCTCCATTTTTGCAATGATTCTCGTAAAATTTCATCGTTGTAATCCATTGGCTTTGAATATTGAGAAGAAATTAGATATAATCTAAGGACATTTGAACCCCAATTTTTCAGTGCGGTGTTGAGTATTACCATATTTCGAAGAGATTTTGACATTTTTTCTGAATTAATCGTAACCATACCAACATGCATCCATAGTTTTGCTAATTTACGATCGGTAAAAGTTTCAGATTGTGCTATTTCATTTTCGTGGTGAGGAAAAACAAGATCGCTTCCTCCTCCATGAATTTCTATTTCTTTTCCCAGAAACTTTGATACCATGACCGAACACTCAATATGCCACCCGGGTCTGCCGTTACCCCATGGACTTTGCCAATTTGGAACATCCGATGAGAATTTCCACAGGGCAAAATCCAATGGATCTTCTTTTAGGTTATCGATTTCGATTCTAGTGCCTTCTTCCAGTTCATTAATTCGTTTTTTTGATAGTTTACCGTAATCTGGAAATGAACGTACTCTAAAATATATTCCGTTAAGAGTGGTATAAGTATAATTTTTTTCCCTTAAAATATTGATAGCTTCAATTATTTCATTAATATGATCAGTTGCTTTTGGATAAA
>DASVGC010000254.1:0-3310 GCA_036379735.1 Nitrososphaeraceae archaeon | reverse complement strand
AGTAGACAAAAATCCGTTTAAATAATTATTTCTGTATAAATTTGGATTGAATCTGGACAAATATTTTTAAAAGAGATTCACGTTGTTCCTATGAAAATAATTTGAAAACAACTGAAATCATTCTGAGTGCTATGATCATTACAAGTCTTATCTTTTCTTTAGTGTTATTAACAACCAAATCTCAAATATCCTTTGGTGCTTCTCTAAATGTCCAGAACTTTATGAATATGACTGAGGAACAAAGAATTGACGCAGCTCAGAACATGACTCAGGATGAAAAACAAATGATAATGAATAATTATTCAAAACTAAATTCCACTGTTACTGAAAATATGTCTGATACTATGACAACAACAAATACGGAACCTTTAATGGGTAATTTCATTGATGCCGGAGATGGTTTTCACAAAGCTGAGGGAGTTGCCAAAGTAATTGATCTTACAGATGGAAGAACATTCTTGAGATTGGAAAATCTAAAAACTACGAATGGACCGGATCTCTATGTTTATCTTTCTACAGGAAAGGACGCATCTGAAATTGTAGATCTTGGAAAATTAAAAGGGAACATAGGTAATCAGAATTATGAAATTCCTGCTGGAACAGATTTATCAAAATTTAATACCGTACTTATTTGGTGCAAGGCATTTTCAACTCTTTTCGGCAGCGCACAACTATCGACTTAATAAGTGGATGATGGTTCACAAGTATATGAATTGGAAAAAGATTATTATTGTAATCATCATAGCAGTAGTCGCCATTTCAATCGGCTTATATACGATTTTACCCCTGTTTACTAACACGGTAGTGGACGAGCCGTTGCCAACGGCATCAGAAATGATTCTAGGTGTAATAAATGATGAGAACTTAACAAATTAATTATAACAAAATTAATTTCTCTTTATCCCAGTATCATTTAGTTGTAAGCAAAACAAGCGTTACCATGCTAGGTAAGTTTAGTATGATATGACTATCCAATCATATGAATGAATCAATGAATTCCAATTTACGATGCTGACTATTTTTTAATTCCGACTATACATATAGATTCATTAATAAATCTTACACGACCGCTATCTGGATCTGAGTATTTAAGTTTAGCTTGTTCAGTAATATCATTCCAAACTTGCTGTTTCTTAGCATCAGTTTCTTTAGATAAAATTGTACGAATTGGCGCAACAATATCCTGATTGAATTTGGTAAAGTCCTCAGCAGAATCAAATTCAAAGATTACTGGAATCTTCTCGGTTCGTATGTCTATGAACCCTGCTTTGTTGAAGGATTTTTTCAGCGAATCCACATCCGCCAAACTTAATGGGCCTGGCAATCCTTGACCTGGTAACGAACCTAGATGTTTTCTAGCAGTATCCATAGATAAACTAATGAATGGAACTTTGGATGGTTCTGACCATACTGCTGCCGCTAATTTTCCTCCGGAAGCTAATTTATGATGCATATTATTCAATGCTGTTTCAAGATTTGGTAGAAACATCAATCCCCATCTACAAAGAATCGAATCATATTTCTCATCAGTCTTTAATTTCAGGTTTTCGGCGTCACTTTGCACAAATTCCATGATATCCTGTAGACCAAGAGACTTTGCTCTTTGTTCCCCAATCGCCAACATTTCTGCGGATATATCTGTCGCAGTAACATGCCCCTTCTGCCCTACAATTTTCCCTGCGGTAATTGCAGGTTCACCAATACCTGTTGCTATATCTAAAACTCTTTGTCCTGCTTTAATCTCAGCGAGCTCGGCTAATTTATCACTAACTTCTTGCGCACCATTTTCTATCGTTTTCCACCACTTCTGCCATCCAGCTGCTACGCTATCCCAACTCTGTCTTTGATTTGATTTAAACGCCTCAGGATCAAAACTATCTTTGCTCATTACAATCCATGATCGGTTTGCATGCCTTAATTAAAATTTCTATTTTCTCATAAAGAAGATAGACTTGTCTGACTTGTTTGACTAGTATCATGGAAATCTGGAAATAAATGAGAATATTCTATATCTTAACAGAATTAACTCAATTTAATTACGATTTCAAATAAAACACTCAAGGGCTGGTATTAACTAAAATTGTAATTAATATAATTACATTTGAATGAAAATGAAAGATTATTTTGATTTATCAAAAGTGACTTTCATCTATTGTTAATAGTAATTCAAATGATTTCCAATCTAGTATCAATACCAATCGCAGATATTGCAATTCAATAAGATTTCAATAGGATGCAAGTTGTACTGATAAACTAATTCTTTAGTAACAAAGTTTCAAAAAGTTCTTATCTTTTGCACGGTATATAATACATCAATACAGATCTTGGAGTAGGAGGATTGTATAATGATGACTGCATGCATCATCTTGAATTACACCCCCGTTCTCCAGGTCTGCAACAGGTTGCAAGCTAGTGGTAGTCATACTACTTAGATTATTCAAATTTTAATATTGTAATATTGGTAGCTTACTTTCACTTAAAATAAAGTACGAGAACACAAGAAATCAGGCAGGATTAGCATGGCTGAGTGATGAACAAGAAACAACCAACAATCTTGCCTGCAGCCTGTAAGCCAACATAATTAATCAAGAATAAATATAAAAGGACTTGGATGAAATGTTCTAGCAAATTCAATTTATTTCCTGACGAACTATACTCTTAGATTCAAGTTGTCAATGGTTTCTAGAGTATTTTACTAGAAACTACTTGAAACTTGTAATAAATGACAGTATATAGTGGCTTAAGGATTCGTAGCGTATTGTGGATATTTGGCAAGTTCTACTCCCAGTGTGGAATCAAAAATATATTTGACTTTGTTGTATAAATTCTATGAAACAAATAAGCGATATAATGTCAAAAAAAGTAGAAATCATTCAAACATCAGATAGTGCAAAAGATGCTGCAAAGAAAATGTTAGATAAAAATGTAAGCTCACTTGTAATAGTTGATGAAAGTGGACAATCAATAGGAATTATTACTGAGCGCGACATTACCAGAGGTGTTTGCACACACGATGTACTAAGTAAAGAATTCTTAATACAGCACCTAATGTCTTCACCTTTAACTACAATTGATTCCAAATCGTCTGTAGAGATGGCTGCAAATCTAATGTTACAAAATAAGGTAAGACACCTTATAGTTAAAGATGGAAACAAGACAGTAGGTATTGTTACTGCTAGTAACTTTATTGATTATTTAAACGAAAAATTGGACCCAATCGATCCAAATGCAAAAATGCTCAAAGCACTTAAAGATGAGATATGACATGCCAAATGTATTTGATGATTCATACACTGTTCGTTACTTTTCC
>DASVGC010000253.1:0-2627 GCA_036379735.1 Nitrososphaeraceae archaeon | reverse complement strand
GCGTAGTATTATCACGGGTTCCATATTAAATGACAATATTAGTAATCACCAGTCTCTAACTGGATTAAAACAAACATCAAAATTTGACAAAATTTTCAAATGGATTATAATTGGAGCTTCTATCTATACTCTTTTTATTTTATCATTAATAGTTTTTTCAGTTGGTGATGGTTCTAAAGAAATTTTTTCAAAGGAAGGACTTGGTTTCATCACTGGTACAGATTGGAATGCAGTACCTGGAAGAGAATCATTTGGAGCGTTACCTTATATTATAGGAACTTTGGTTAGTTCTGGCATTGCAATGCTTATAGGTGTACCAATAAGTTTAGCGATAGCCATCTTCCTCTCTGAAATAGCTGGAACCAAGTTGAAAACTTTGTTATCTTTTGTCATAGAGCTATTAGCTGCTGTTCCTAGCATTATTTATGGATTCTGGGCACTATTTGTATTTAGATTTTGGATGGTAGATTATGTGGAAAAACCTTTACATAATTTATTTGGAGGAACATTACCTTTTTTCGCCAAAACCCCTTTTGGATTAGATGTTTTTACTGCTGGTGTGGTATTAGCAATAATGATTATCCCTATTGTCTCGTCAATAATCAGAGAATTGTTACAAGTAGTTCCAGATTCTCAAAGAGAGGCAGCATATAGTTTAGGTGCTACAAGATATGAGACAACAAATATGGCTGTTTTACCATATATTAAATCTGGAATTATAGGTGCTACAATAATCGGTTTAGGACGGGCTATTGGAGAAACAATGCTAGTTACTTTGATCATTGGAAACACAATTGGATTGAATGCCATACCAACATCTCTTTTTTCGCAGAGTCAAACTTTGTCTAGTCTAATTGCCAACGAATTCAATGAAGCATCATCAGATCTGCATCTTTCTGCTTTAATCGGTTTAGGAGCAGTTTTACTCATTCTTGCAATGGCTATCAATGTTGTAGCGCGTGCTATTGTGTTTAAAACTATTAAAATTCAGGAGGAATAATGTAGAAAATGTCCGACGATATAAAAAATTCAGATATTCAATACTCAATTAGAAAAAAAAATCTTGAAGAAATTATGTTAAAACATTCAAAAAAAAGAGTATATGTCAATAAAATACTAACTGTTATATCAATTGCTTGTGTCATCCTAGCAATAATTCCAGTCGTTAGCATTCTCTTTGAGGTAGTGAAAAACGGAGTATCAGCTATCAGTTTTGAATTTTTAGTCAAACCACCAGGTTCAATCGGATCAGGAAAAGGGGGTATTGGACCAGCCATTCAAGGAACATTAATAGTTGTAGGTTTAGCTTCTCTAATGGCTGTTCCTGTGGGCGTACTTACAGGAATATATCTATCAGAATATGCAAAAAGTAACAGTAAATTTGCTTTTGCAGTTAGATTCTTTAATGACGTTCTAACAGGTCTTCCCTCAATTATTGTTGGTATTGTCGGATATATCACTATTGTCTTGACTATAGGATCTTTTTCTGTTATTGCAGGAGCTTTCTCATTATCATTAATAATGATTCCAATTTTAAGCAGAATAACTGAAGAGACACTCAAAGTAATACCTAACTCTATTAGAGAGGCAGCTCATTCTCTCGGTATACCAAAATGGAAGATTACTTTATTTATTGTATTAAAGACTGCCATGAGTGGTGTTATAACAGGAATAGTTCTATCAGTCGCAAGAATTGCTGGTGAGACCGCTCCTTTAATTATGACTATTTTAGGAACAAGTCTATTTTTCTCGTCTCTTACTGGTCCTGTCGATGCTCTTCCTCTTAGAATATGGAGATTGGCATCTCAACCATACGAATCTGCTCATGCTCAAGGATGGGGTGCAGCACTTATTCTAATTATGATTGTATTAACCTTGAATGTCGTTCTACGATTATTGTCTCAGCGAAAAAACTTTTCAATTAAAAGTTATTAGGCTTTAATTTTCTTCTATGTAGTGTTGTTATGAATAGTTTGATCTAATAATATATTATATAGTCTATATATAGATTTGATAGATCTATATTATCAACTAACATAAACTATACAAATAGTATTTCTCTTTCTCTAACTATTGCCAATATATTCAGACAGTGGAGAAGTAAGAAAAATACAATTTACTGGGAAATCTACATATGTATTATCATTACCTAAAAAATGGGTAACAGAACTACATTTGAAACCAGGAGACCCCGTTACAATCATTAGAGAACCAGATAATACATTATCAATAATATCTGATATTGCTAGATCATCAAAAGAATCAGTTGATGAAGCTACTGTTCAAGTGCTAAAAGATGATAGTGCCAATTCCCTAAAACGTAAATTGGTATCCATGTATCTAGCAGGATATAATATAATAAATTTAAAATCGAAAATAGGAAGAATTAATCCATCACAGCGTGAAGCAGCTAGAGAAGTTGTTCGTAGAAATCTGGTAGGTACAGAAATTATTGCTGATTCCTCCGATTTGATAACAATACAAGTTTTAATTACTCTTCCAGAGCTTTCTGTAAATACTGCAGTCAGACGAATGTTTCTACTTGCTACTTCAATGCACAAAGACGCGATTGTTGCTTTGACAGAGTTGAACTATGATCTGGCTAATGCTGTTATTAGATCTGATGA
>DASVGC010000252.1:0-2201 GCA_036379735.1 Nitrososphaeraceae archaeon | reverse complement strand
TACTGAATCTGAGCCTCCAGTTTGATTCCATCATATTTAACTCTTGGAAAATCCTGAGAAACTACCAAATGCCTTTCCTCCCCGAAAGATAGAGTGCATAGCCCATTGCAGAAAACATTATCGCCAGAAATCCAATAATCGGAAGTGTCGCTGAGCGTGGAATAGAAAAAAGTGATGCACCCCATGCGTATAGAAATATGGACATCACATCAAAGACAACAAACATGAGAATATAAGAATAATACTGCATCATAAAGTGAGATCGTCCTTCACCCGAAGGCATTTGGCCGCATTCCATTGGCAAGAATTTTACAGGATTATACCTACGTCGTGGTGAAACCAATTTTGATAAAAACAAGACTGGAACAGAGGCTAGTAACCCAAAGCCAAGCATGTACATAATAGGTGCAAACTGGGTAACGGTATCTCCAGCCAAGGCTAAACTTGCTGTTTTCTGAATCATATAAAAATCTTGCTTCAGATCTATTTATCTAAAATTATCCTAAACAACTGTTTTGCGGCGGATTGCGGATGGGAAAGTACCAATTTCATTAGCTTGCTAGTAGTGAATTGGGCTTTGATAAAATCAAGAAAATCTTCGACTGTCATTTGTTCAATAATTGCAACTTCTCTATCCCAAGATTCGTCGTTCATTTGCAACCATCTTGATTGAACTTTAAGTGACGATTTTATTTTGGAGCTGACGCGGTCTTTCCAAAATTTTTCATATTGTTCTAGTGAATCCTTGGTACTACCATGCGATAATGAGTTAGCACCCACATCGCCGGCAACACGCCCAAACTCTATTGCAAATCGTATCCCCTCAAGAACTAACGGATTTGCCTGGCCTGCAGAATCCCCTACTAGCATTAATCCGTCAAATATAGATGAGTTGCGTGATCCTTCATTTGGGATGAACCCATAGTGCAATTCAATTGGTTGGATATTTCCAAGTTCTTCTAATGGTTTGAATTTACCTTCTATTATGGAATTTAGTTTCTTAATTGGGTCTACCATAGATTCAGGTCGGCCAACCCCAGTTCCAATTCTCACACGTTGCTTAGAAAGGGGAAAAATCCAAGCATATCCTGCATCGGAATACTTTTGTCCAACCATCAAGGTCCATGTTTCTGGATCTACATCGTCACAGTAACATTCGTATTCTGCACCAATCCCATATCTTGTCCAATTTTGCACAAGACCAGTTCTTCTCGCCACTATGCTACTAAAACCACTCGCGTCTATAGCCAGCTTTGAATCAATTTCCATCCTTCCCTTTGGAGTGTTACAGACTACACCACATACCTTGTTAGAAGAAAATTTCACAGATTGAACTTCACTTCTTACAGATATTTCAGCTCCTGCTTTTGCCGCTAATGTTGCCAAATATTGGTAAGTAGATCTAATATCCAGGACACATGATTTTGCCGCATTTCCTCTAAGGACGATATCCTTTGATGGAGAGATTATTCTAAAGTTTTTTATGGGATTATAACATTTTTCTGGAATCTCAAGTCTTTTCATATCGTCAATCCATGATACACCACTTGTTCTAATGTTCTGCGCAATAGAATCATCCTTTTCTAAGACAATGGTTTTAGCATTTTTTCTAGCAGCAGAATATGCTGCAGATAGGCCTGCTGGTCCACCGCCTACAACCACGATATCATAGTTAGTCATAAAATCACTTAATCGCTCGACTGTTTGACTTTTAAATCAACTTGAAAGTTATATTAATTTTTATTATTTTTTATTCAAGACACACGAGCATCAATATCTCATCAATGCTTTTATTGTGCCATTCAGAAAAATCATGAGATAGAAAGAATTGACTAACGAAGAAAAGTCGAATTCAGTGGGTTTAGCAATTGGAGAGTTAGCACCAGATTTTTCATTTACGAGCGGAAAACATGAATTGAAATTATCAGATTTTAGGAAAAGAAAAGTAGTAGTTTATTTTTATCCGCGGGATTTTACAACAGGTTGCACAACTGAAGCTTCAGAGTTTACAATAGATTATGATAAATTCAAACGAGCAGGAATTGAGATAATCGGAGTTAGTCCTGATACTGAACAGTCACATGAGAAATTTAAAGTAAAAATGAAAATACCATATCATTTAGCCTCCGACATAGACAATACAATATCAAAAAAATACGGTACTTATGGATTGAAGAAATTCATGGGTAAAGAGTACATGG
>DASVGC010000251.1:0-4618 GCA_036379735.1 Nitrososphaeraceae archaeon | reverse complement strand
GAATAATTTTGAACGGGTTAGGTAAATCTGATCATCAGGCCTTTCATGGTAATTTCATATTGTTTCGAAATTCATATAATATAGATAGTCATACAATACTGCAATGAATCTAGATAAAATTACGCTTGCTTATGGTACCATGTTTGTGCTAGCCATGTTCCTCGTTTACACTTCGGGATATACAATATTAGACACGAGTGTATATGCACAGACTCCCGTAAATGATTCGAATTTGACTCAAACAGGAAATGTTACTGGCGCCAATACTTCGGCTATTCCTTATGTGTTAAATGTAACAAACAGTTCTGATACAACATCACAGGCTGTCAACCAGGTCATTCAGGCAGTCGGCGGAGGCCAATCAACATCTTTGCAAGAAGTTCTGGATGCCGCAGGCAATGGAAACACGTCAAATACTACACTTGAGCAAGTAATAGATGCCGCAAGCAGCGCTTTGAACAATCAAAGTTCTAACCTTAGTAGTGGTAATACAAGCAATAATACCAGCACTACTGTAGTTCCTCCCTAAGTCCAAAATTTTTTAAATATTGGATATTAATTCCTTCTTAACTTTTTGTTTACGATTCGTACTTTTCTCTTATTCTGTACCTTACGTACTTATCTTCTAAAGAAAATTTTGGCGGGTGTGGATCAAGAGTTGGATTATTACAATTTGCACATTTTTCACTAATAGTGTAGATCTTGCAATTTCCACACTTACGTAACATATGTTTCATTATGAGTTCACCGCTTACTCTTTTTAGAATCTTCTCTAATAAAGTTAAACAATCCTACCTTCTTTCCTACAGAGTTTGAAATCTTTTCAACCGCATTATTCAGAATCTTTTCGGCGATCTTGTAATTTTCTGCCTTTGCAATTATCCGATATCTGGGAGCAGCAATGTACGAAATCTCAATTGAAGTGCTATTTTTGTCCAGTTCTGCCGAGGATAGAACACTTTTTATCATATCGATTCCTCGGGGATCATTTATGTTGAGTTCTATCACGCCTCTAATCTCTACACTCGGAATTGGGATTTTCTTGCTTTCCTCAGCTATTGCTGATCTTACTTCATCAGTAATATCTAATGATTTTATAGAATCAATCCCCTTAAATGCTACTGCCTCAAACATGTCATAGAGATAATCAAATTTTTGCAGAACTACATCTTGGAGTTCCTTAACCTTGTCGTCATTCATGTTAGTTTTTGTCTTAATCATATGCATAAAGGCAGATGCCTTTTCGCTCTTCTTTACTTCAATGAGTTTAGACTTACGTTCTTCCCGTGAGACTTGTTTTAAAGAAAGGTCTACCTCTACTCTTGACTTGTCTACCCTAATTACTTTAAGAACCGTCTTTTGCTTTGGTCTTACATACCTCTCGATGTTTCTAATCCATCCAGTTGCAATTTCAGAAACATGTAAAAACGCCGTTAAATCTTGATATTCGTCTAAAGCCACATAAGCGCCATGACCTGTCACTTCCTTTACCGTCGCTATTACTAAATCTCCTGCCTCAGGAAGTTGTTTGATATCAGTGACCATTTAGAAAATACGCACCTTGTTACTATACTTTAAGTTTGCTTATAATATGATTTTCTTCAAAAGTCAATGCCTTTTTTGGCTTTTATTCCTTTTTTGTAAGGATGTTTTATTTCCTTCATTTCGGTAACCAAGTCAGCCAATGAGATTATTTCTTCACGTGCATGATTTCCAGTTAGAATTAGTGATACATTCTTTGGACGGTTTTTGACTATCTTGATGACATCTTCTAATTTTACCACTCCCAGTTTAATGGCATAGTTGATTTCATCCAAGATAATAATATCAAAAGTTCCTAGTGAAATTTTTTGGTTGACTATATTCAATGCAGTATTTGCTGCTTTTACATGTTCCTCAAATGCGTGGTCATCATCAATTATACCGATAAAACCCTTACCTGCAACTATTAGTTCAAGGTCTGGTTCTAGTCTCTTCATGCTATTAAGCTCACCATAATGCCATTCCCCCTTGATGAATTGAACAATACAAACTCTGAATCCGTGTCCGATAGCTCTTAATGCTACGCCAAGGGAAGCCGTTGTCTTACCTTTTCCATTTCCGGTATATACAATTACCATTCCATCTTGTGTTTCGCTTTCTTTATCCATTGATTATCACCGCAATCAAATTTAATATCAATGGGTTACTTAGATATTATTCAAATTGATTTCCTATTAGGTTGTTTTCTGTTATAAGACTATGATTTTTCAGGGTTTAAAGAATCATAAATTGGATTAATTGTATTTACTAATTATGAATGAGGTGACCTTTACAGCAGATGAAGTCAGATTTCTTTGCTCTAATGAAATTTGTAGAATCGCTACATGTAATAACGATCTGCCGCATGTGACTCCTGTCTCATATATTTTTGACGAGGGAAAATTCTACTTTGCTACAGACTATAATACTCTCAAATATAATAATCTGAAAAGAAACAACAGAATATCCCTGGTTGTAGACAAGTCGGAGAATAATAAAAATACAGCAGTAGTCACGAGAGGGATAGCCACATTTATTCACAAAGGTAGAAAATTTGAAACCTTGTACAACATATTTCACAAGAAATTTGACTGGGTAAAAAAAGATCCTTGGAAACAAGGTGAAGCGCCATTTATTGAAGTAGTTCCTAAAACCAAGGTTAGTTGGGGATTTTAATCTAAATTTCAATTTAATAATGGTAAGGATCTTGGTTTACAAAAAAATTGAAAATTGCATTGGTGAAATATGCAAATACTTGCTCCCTATCAAACATGAGCATTATGTAGGTAATGGTAGTAGAATTGCAATCTGTACCCTCTCCAGTATCAGATTATTAGCAGATATCTCAAATGATACTAAATTGATGAATAATTTGGCGATGGTCGGGAGACTCTTATCAGAGAATATAGGAATTGATCAAATCATTAACTTTTGCATAGTAAGCAAGGAGCTTGAACATTTGGTCTTATGTGGGAAAGATAGCCGTGGTCATAGAGCAGGCGAATCATTGATTGCGCTCTATAAGTATGGAATAACAAAGGATGGCATGATAATCAACTCAAAAAGCCCAAGGCCTCAATTACATTCATCCCACCAAGAGGTGGAAGTATTTAGGAATCGCATTACAATCCATAATTTGATTGATGAAACGAACCTGAATCGGATAAAATCTTGTGTAGACGAAATAATTCAATAGTTTGTTTTTTTCCTTTTCTTGTTTATCTTGTTCTTTTTTGAATAATACTTGACCACGTCATCGGCTGTCATGTCTAATTCTATGGTCGCTTGAAGGACAAAATGCCAAATATCTATCAATTCTTCCTTTGCCTCTTCTGCATTAAATTCGGTGGGAGTCTTCCACCATTTCCAATTTGTTAATCTTTGAAGTTCGATTGCCTCATGAGTGATTGCAGTGCAAAGATATGAAATTCTCTCTTCTGTCTTTGAAGGATATCTTGGAGAGGCTAACAAAGTGGCGAGATTTCTCTGCATTTCAATTAATTTCTGTAGTTTATCCACTTACCAATCATAAAAATTCTAGAATATAGATTTTAACCTTCCGTAAAAGATGGAATGGAGTCGTGCTTCCTATCGAATATAGATATGGAAGTTCTCCATTAGCATCTTTTTATGTAATAACTTAGAAAAAATCTTAATAAATGTTTCTGCCATTAAGAATATAACGCGAAAACCTTTATTTTTTATTAATTTTTTATACAATTTTTTTGAAGTTAATATAATTATTAAAAATAGAAATGTAATTCTTAATGTCGGATTACGTAGAGTATTGGTTAGATTCAAATATTTATCTAGAATTTCAAAGATATTGCGTATTGTCGTCAATGAAATTCATCTTTTTTCATTTATAATTTATCAAGAATCATACAAACCATGAGGACTAACATTAAAGTAGGATTTTACGGATGTCGATGGTTTCAATAACCCAGCAGAGTATCTTGATTCGTTAACCTTTACTACCTTTAATTCCAAAGACAAGTGAGTGAGATTGAATATGACATTATTCACTAATCCATATAGTGAAAGTATTCTTTTTTCAAATATTTCTTCTGGTTCTTTATTTGCTCTTTTTGGAGGAATTGAATTAGTAACTACAATTGCAATGTCATTTTCCATTGCAAAGACGGCTAGATCATGTAAATGCTTTCTAAGTCGGAATTGCATCGAAAGCGATTTTTTCTTTTCATTCAAGAACAAATAACTAAAATTATCAATAATAATTAGGATAGGGTGTAGATTTAAGGCGTAATCTACAAGAACCATTTGGACATTTGATGACATTAGCCTAATACTTCTTATTTGTTGAAGAATAGAGTCTGATTCCGGTCTATCCTTGATATATGAAAGAATTTTCTCCGGTCTGAAAAATCCTTGCGTATCTCCAAATATTATTGACGAATCCTTAAAGTGCGTCGCAGCATTTACACATAAAGAGTAGCATAAACCTGATCGTGCATCTCTGGAATCAGACATAATGTTTGTAATCAAACCTGTTCTAATTCCTCCTCCAAGTATACCATCAATTGATGCTGACCCTGTTTTGATTATGGGCATAAAATTAAGCTCTATTATTATTTAT
>DASVGC010000250.1:0-2521 GCA_036379735.1 Nitrososphaeraceae archaeon | reverse complement strand
CGCTACAGTTCCTATCTGCTCTTGAGGACATTTGACTTCTATCCCCAATATTGGTTCCAATAAAACAGGGTCCGCAATTAACATTGAACCTAACATTGCTCTCCTCGTTGCAGGCATTAATTGAGCTAAACCCCTATGAGCTGGATCTTCATGAGGAACAAAGTGATGAAGAATGAATTTGACTCCACGAAGCGTTTCATGCGCCAAACCCCCAGAATGTACGACATCGTCAAAACCAGATTTAATTGAATCCATAGATTCTTGTATAAATTGTACACCTTTAGTTTCATCTATCAACATATTACCAGATGGATCAATGGCGCTAACATTCCTAGCTTGATCAGCACTCCATCCTTTTTCTCTGAGAATCCTAGCAAGTTCTTTTTTGTCCATGTCTTCTCGTATTTGTCCAGTTTTAATCATCTCGATTACATTTTCCTCGAGTGGCTCTACACGCATAAATAATTTGTTGTGTCTATTTGGAGATTTACTCATTATAGGACCTGCAGGTGAACGAATTGTTTCTCTATAATTGATTAAAGGCTGTGATGTTGAAATTTCTAGATTTGCTTCTTGTAAAAGAGAAGTTGCAATTTCTAAATGCAAAACTCCCATTCCTGCCATTAGTGTTTCTCCTGTCTCTTCATTTATCTTAACTATAAGATTTGGATCCTCAACAGTTATTTTACGAAGGGCTTCTACAAGTTTTGGTAGATCTTTTGGATGTTTTGGTTCAACTGCTATAGTTACTACAGGCTCAGAAACGTATTTAATCGATTCAAATGCAACATTATTTTTTACACTTGAAATAGTTTCCCCAGCAACAGCATAATCTAAACCTAAAAGAGCAGGAATATTACCTGCGGGTAATACACTTACTACTTCCCTAGTATTGCCCATGTAGATATTTACAGACTGTACTTTTCCTGATCTTTTTGCATCAATAAGGTAAACTTCATCTCCGTCCTTAATAGTTCCAGAAAAGAGTCTGCCTGTTGCTATTCGACCGGCCTGAGGATCTACGTTTATAGTTGTTACCATCATGACTGCAGGACCGTTTTCATCACAATTTATTAATGCTTTTCCAATATCAGAATTAAGATCTCCTGGCCAAATCTTTGGAATCCTATATTTTTGTGCTACATGTGGAGGAGGATGGTGTTGAACTACCATGCCAAGAACTGCTTCATGAAGTGGAGCTCGTTCAGAAAGAGATTTAATTCTATTAGGATCGTCAGAAGTATAGGCATCATATACATCTTTAAAACTAAATCCTTTTTTCTGTGCTACTTTGAAGTTAAAACCCCATCTATCTTTTGCAGAACCAAAGGCTACAGTATTTCCTTGGATACTAACTTTCCATTTTTCCTTCAGCTCAGGTTCGGCATATATTTCTACAAGCTTATTAAATTCTGCTATTATATTAGATAGCCATTTTTGCATTGCAGGAGGATCAAGACGTAATTCTTTTACTAATCGATCAATTTTGTTAATATATAGAACGGGCCGAACTCTTTCCTCTAATGCTTGTCTTGTTACAGTCTCAGTCTGAGTCATTATCCCTTCTACTGAATCAGACACTACAACTACACCATCTATCGCCCGAAGAGCTCTTGTAACTCTCCCAGTAAAATCTATGTGTCCTGGAGTATCTATCATATTAATGACATATTCTTTCCCCTCATGCTCATAAAATAAAGTTACATTGGCACCTCTAATTGTCATCTGTCGATTTTGCTCTAGCTTCATAGAGTCCAAAGCCAATGCTTGCCCTGCTATAGAAGGCGAAATTATTCCTGATGCAGCTAAGAGACTATCACTCATAGTCGTTTTACCATGATCAACGTGAGCAATAACACCAAAATTTCGGATTTGGTCTTTATGATCAATAATCCTTAAAATATCTTGTGTTGACTTGAATTTAGGCATATTTAGACATAACAAAAAAATTGCGCAGGGTTATTAAACGTTCCTTATATAGATTATCCGCACGTCAGAAGTAAACAAGTATGAAATTATTTAATATAATGAAGCGATATTTTGATGGTGATTAGATATCTGATTGGTATCCACTTTTCAGAACACAGGTGGCCTTATATCAGAGAATTTTATTACTTCGTTAGTTGACGAATTTGGAGGATATCAATTTGCAATCGGTGTCTTAAATATTACCCCTAACCGTGTACTTCTCTATACTGAAATCTTCAGTTGAATTTTGCCTCTACAAAAATAGCAGGACAGAAAAATAATGCTGTATTTCAAAGATAGAACTGAATTATTTGGTGATTATTAAAATGCATCAATAAACAAAATTGTGATCAACAATATATATACAATTAGAACAAGATATTTAATTATTTATAACAATATCACTACACACTATTCCATTTTCTGAAAGAATGTGAAATTCGATCAAGTTAACAGTTGATATAATTATTATGGCGAGCAAAAATTTATTTACAAATTCTTTCAAATAAAAATTTTTAATATATTTGAAAATTGATCCTTTCAATGATTACTG
>DASVGC010000249.1:0-2203 GCA_036379735.1 Nitrososphaeraceae archaeon | reverse complement strand
TTTTACGTACGGGTATTCTGATTTATGGCTGACAGAAGAGACAGAAAAAGAAATTACTGGAGTAATTAAAAAAGCCTATGATAAAATTGGTGAGTTAATTGTTCAATATAAGGATGGAACATTGCCACTAACTAGGGGTCTCGCTCCTGAGGAGGCACTAGAATTGTACCTAGTAAATGAGTTATCTCGTGCAAGAGATCGCGCAGGTAGACTTGCAGACAGATCTTTTCCGAATGATAATGCGGGCGTGATAATGGCGTCTACCGGTGCTCGTGGGTCAACCCTTAATATTGGTCAAATGACTGCGGTTTTAGGACAGCAATCAATACGAGGTAAAAGAATTCACAAGGGCTATCGGAATCGTTCTTTGCCCCACTTTAGGATAAATGATACTAATCCGGACGCTAAGGGATTTGTAAAATCAAATTACCGTGATGGACTAACTCCTTTAGAGTTCTTTTTTCATGCTATGGGCGGAAGAGAAGGTCTGGTTGATACCGCCGTAAGAACACAACAATCTGGCTATATGCAAAGAAGATTGATTAATGCTCTCGAACATTTGAAAATGGAATATGATGGAACAGTTAGAGACCCCCACGGTAACATTATTCAATATCTTTATGGAGAAGATGGGATTGACCCAGCTAAAAGTGATCATGGTGAAGCGGTTAATATTTCAAGAATTATCGAAAGTGAGTCTGTAGTAGATGAAGGTACGAAAGCAGACGAATCTGAAATTAGACATATATTAAATCAATATATATCACATTTTAATCCCAAATTAAGATCAAATATTGAAACTATCTTACTGGATCATAAACTTAGTAAACAAGGTATCGAAAAGGTAGTTAAAAAGATTATTGATCTTGTGGAAAGAGCACTGGTAGAACCAGGGGAAGCAGTAGGCGTTGTCACTGCACAATCTATAGGTGAACCCGGAACTCAGATGACTCTCAGAACATTCCATTATGCGGGAGTAAAGGAAAGAAATGTTACTCTTGGACTACCGCGATTAATAGAACTGGTAGACGCACGAAAGAAACCTATAACTCCTACAATGGATATTTATCTTGACGAACAACACAAGTTCTCCAGAGAACAAGCATTAAATGTTGCAAAAGAGATTATCCATACAAAGGTTATAGATGTTGTAGAAAAAACTGACATCGATTATGGAGGTATAATCAAATTTAGTTTATCTTCTGACAAGTTGACTGAAAGAGGCTGTAATATCAAAGATATATTCGAGATTCTAAAAGGTTCTAAAAAGAAATATGATACTATTCTTGATGAAAAGGAATTGAGCATTGTTATGAAAATGAATGAAGATTTAGATGCACAAAGTCTTCTGTTGTTAAAAAATAAGCTTTTAAACACGAGGATAAAAGGAGTACCAGATATAGAGAGAGTAACTATAGTTAAGCAAATTGATGAATGGGTGATACAAACTGCCGGCTCAAATTTGGCTAAAATTATTTATGTAGATGGTATTGATCTCTCTAGAATAACTACTAACAATGTATACGAAATATGGCAAACTTTAGGAATTGAGGCTGCAAGGACTGCTCTAGTCAAAGAGGTCACAAATACACTCGAGGAACAAGGTCTAGAGGTAGATATTAGACATATTATGCTTGTTGCAGACCTAATGACGTCTAAAGGCTATCTTCAACAGATAGGTAGACATGGCATTGCAGGAACTAAAACATCCGTTTTAGCTAGAGCAGCCTTTGAAATCACTGTTCCTACTATTGCCAGAGCAGCAATGGAAGGTCAAACGGAAGCATTAAAAGGAGTTACAGAAAATGTAATTGTAGGTGCAACTGTTCCTGTTGGAACTGGAATGGTTGAATTGTATATGAAGGTGAATGAGCAAAATGAAGATTTTGGAGAAAATAATTAAAGAATCAATATCCAATAACAAATACAAAAGGGGAATTAAAGAAGTAAAATCGAATATAAAGGGATCAAAATTGTTAATATTGTCAAATACTGTAAATAGTAAAGATAAAAGGTTTATAGAGACACAGGCTTCCGAATACAATGTCCCGATTTATTATCTGCAAGAAAATTCGGTTAAATTAGGACGACTCTTTAATAAATCCTATAGAATTTCTTCTGTCTCTTTAAAAAATATTCAGGACGAAGATATAAAAGAACTAGTGCAAAATCAATAATTTTTTTATTTTTTTATTTTATTTGG
>DASVGC010000248.1:0-8886 GCA_036379735.1 Nitrososphaeraceae archaeon | reverse complement strand
GATATGTTGAAATATTTAGATTTAAAAAATTATATACATGTAATCACGCACTCTATTCGATATGCGGAAAGTCATCACGCTAACCTTGATGATATCAATAGCAATTATTTCTTGTAGTTACATAGGCGGGATACCCATCATGGGTTATGTGTATGCTCAGGAGGATACCCAAAATAAGGATTCCTCATTTTACCAGCTTGCAAATAACGGCACACTGGCAAAATTATTATCTGATAATCTAGTAAACTATTTAAATGAATCTGCATCAGTATTGCAGTTAACTAGTATGTTACCTGTAGTTAGCAACATACAAGATGCGGACAAAATCAATAGCAGTTTACATGGAATTTCTGACAGTGAAGACGTTGAGAAACGACAAATAGCAGATAACATTTTGAAATATACTGATACTTTTGAGGCAATTACGTTCTTACTCCCTAACGGAGATATGTATATGGAAGAGCCATATGAACGACAATTAAGTCAAAGTAGAGGCAACTTTGCATTTAGGGAATACTATCAGGGAGCGGTGAATACAAAGCAAGCATTTCTTGGTGATGTAATTGTGTCATCTTCTACTGGAGATAAAGTTGCGCTTATTTCTGTTCCAATATATCTGAAAGAGGACTCATCATTTGTAGGCATATGGAGTGGTGCATTAAATCTTGTCAAATTCAATAACATGCTTCGCGCTTTGAGTCTTCCGGACGATTTAAGAGTGGTATTCCTGGATGGTAAAGGTCAAAAAGTAGCAGATTCAAATTCTATTCTGTCAAACAAGTCGGAGTCTTTTGCAGACTTTAATAGCTTCAAATCCGGAAAATCCGGAAAATCCGGAAATGTTTCAGAGGTGATTAATGGTACGAAATTTTTCACCTCTTATTCTCCGGCAAGTACACTTTCTAAAACATGGCTAGTTATGGTAATGATACAGTCTGGATAAACGGTTAACCATCACTGTGTCATCTCTTTAGGAACTACTTGGAACGAAAAATGATAAGATACTAAAAAAGAAAGAATGGGGGATCTATTTAAGATCAATTTGTAGTTTGTCTATTCTTCATCATCGTCTTCGTCTTCGTCATCGTCTTCGTCTTCGTCTTCGTCATCGTCTTCATCTTCATCATCATCTTCATCATCGTCTTCGTCTTCGTCTTCATCGCCTACAACACCTACTTTTACATTTTCAGTTTCTTCCTGTTTAGTTTCATCGCCTGCTACATTTACTTGGTTTCTAGATTCGTCTTCTTTATCCATATCGTTACTCATACTAGTACTTCCTTGGACATAACCACTTTCTACAAGGCAATTTACTATCTGATCTCCAGCTGGAGCGCTGTTTTTACCGCTGGCATCGGACAGACAATTCAGGAAATTTTCGTAGTTTGTGTTGCTTGATTCGCTGCTTGATTCGCTGCTTGATTCGCTCATTGCCATTTCTCCTTCAGTTTGTGCGAAGACATTATTTGCCAATGGAGTTGACGATACAAAGATGATAGATGCCGCAAGAAAAACGACAGCAATTGACATTTCATTCTTCAAATTCATATGTCGATATCTTCTAAAAGTTAATACAAATAACTGTTGGCACAATATTTTATAGCTAAATCTTCATCTAATTTATTCAATAATCATTTATCAGATCGATTGATAATTTCAAAAATTATTAAGTAATATAGCCAAATGATCCAGTCACTTCACTAATTTGCTCCAACCTGCTGTAGATAAAACTGTTCTTTATCGGTTTTTTCCGGCATTATTCCTTCCAGCTCTATCAAATTTTGCAAAATTCCTTTTCCCTTATTTATCGTACCATCTGGTAACCTTACCGTGCCGTTTATGAACGCGCTACTTCCACAAACCGGATTAAATGATGTTTTAATATTGTTACCGTATTTTGATAAAGTTCGCTCTGGAGTACCATCAGGATTTACGAAGAATCTTCCTTTCCTGAAAACAACTCTTGAGTCCTTGGATGCCATAGGAATATCCTGTTCTCTTGTGAAAGTAAATATGACTTTCAGATTGTCAAGTTTTTCTGCGGCATCTATTAACCAATGATAGTAGATAACATTCAAGGATTCAACGGGATGGTTCTCACTATTAATGACTTCGCTTGCACCATCTTTGCCTAACTTGGTGTTACTATAAAATAGTACAAGGTTTTGCTCAGGGTCCTTCGTATCCTCCATGTATTGAATTAAGCATCTTGCAGATTGAGCTCCGTTTGCACCAGACCAATAGGCTATGTTCTTCTCAATTCCAGAGTCTACTTTCGATAAAAAATGTTCCTTCGATGGATTTAATTTTAATTTGATTTTATCACCGATCTTTACTTGCTGATTAAAATACGCAGCAAAGGCATCTGATTTTCCTGTAGCTGGGTTGATGTAGCCATACGGCTTTTCTTCCTTAATCGTGAGTTCAATATGGTCTCTCGTTGGCGATGATGCGATTGAATAAGCTCGATTGACAATGCTCTCCTCAAAACTTCCTGATGCTATAGGCCTCTTGAGCATAGCACACAAAGTTACAAATTGGCCTACCCCAAAATCAAATCTCTGCGAGGCAGAAATCGGAGTTAAAGTGTAAGTAAATGTATCATGTGTTTCCCTGATTTTCTCAGTAACCTGCCATTCATACTCACCTGGCGATTTTCTTTCAGAAAGCTTCTCAGACAATATATATCAGAATGGTAATCAAGATTATGATATAAAAAACATTATTTCTGTAATTAACCCTACTTTAATTTAGAATTAGGTCAGAATAGACGCAATTGAGTGAACTACAGGATAGACAGAAAAAACTAATGAAATGTCTTCTTAAAACAATTGGAAATATTACGAGAATCTATCGCAGTTTTATCTATAGTACAATTTTGTTTGAAATAATATTCCTACCGCATATTTTTATTGAACTACTTTGAAAATATTCTTTAATGTCTCAGGGGATCATCAAAGAACTGATTTCCGATATACTGAACATTGATGATATCATGTTATCGGTAAACAGTGGAAGTGGAATTTGTGAAGTTAGAACTGAGAAAGGACTTCCTGTTCGTATAAAAGACAAATGGATGACTATAGGTAACGAAGATAAATCTTGGCATATACATTTGAATGTTGACAATGTTAAAACTGCAAAATTTGTAACAGAAAATAGAGAGGGCGGCATGAATGGATATAGCGTCAGATTCTTTGATTCAAAAGGCAATATTGCGATGCGAGCTAATTTTGTCAAAATGTACGACGATAATGGTAACCTGCACTCTGCAAAGTTTAGCAGATTCGATGAATTATTCACAAAATATGGAAAGAAACAAGTCATATCATTTGATGGTTAATCGATAAATTCCAATAAAGTTCAAACAGAATTATCCAGTGTAAATGTAAAGATACATTTTTTTACAAGATACTTGAAAAAATAATGTTTGCAGTTTAGGAAACCTCAGACATGTACTTTATGCAACAGGGATCTTAAGTTTAGATATAAACCAGAGAAATCTTGGAATATTACAGGTTATCTCTGTAGCGAGTGTCACATGAAAACAACGAAGGAATTTATTATTAAACAGCAGGAAGAAGAAGAACAATCAATCAAAAAGCAAAACCAGTGCTTTATTTGTCATAATATTATCGAGCAAGAGAAAAAAAAGAAAGCAAGATGGCAATGGGGTATGGATAATGATATTTTCTTGTGCGAAAAATGCTATGTTCAAAAAGAACAAGACTATCAAACAAAAGCAAATTTCTGTGTGAAATGTGGAAAAAAAATTGGTTTCATAAGATATAATCCAAAACCTAAATGGAAAATAGATGGACAGTTATGTAGAAAATGCTGGGATACGATAAATGATTCGCAGAACTAGTTGAGGGACTGTTGCGTTAGATTTAGGTGCATTAGTTCGTTTACTATGGTTTTTATGCTACTGAAATCAACAATAGCATATTGAAGCGAAAGGTCAAGAAATCGAATCCCAAGAAATCGAATCCCAAGAGAATCAAAAAGAAATCTCTAGTATGGGCAGTGGTTTTTGGTGTTATATTAATTGCAGGTTCGATAACTCTATTTTCGAGTATGGGACAAAACAATAAGTCCCAAAATCAAGAAGACCCTGAACAGTTTACGATGTTACTGCAGCCGATAGTTCAAAACGCATCTGCACTTGGGACCTCTAAATCGAATATAACTTTATTAGAATTTGGCGATTATCAATGTCAATATTGTGCAAGGTTTCATAGAGATACAAAGGATTTAATCGTCAATAATTATGTTAATACAGGAAAGATTAACTTTTTGTTTAAGGATTTTGTCATAAATGACAGGCCAACAGACAAGTTATCGACTCTTGCCGCCATTGGATCTTATTGTGCCGCAGAACAGGGGAAATATTGGCCATATCATGACGAGGTATATAGAAATTCAAAAGGAGAGAACACTGATTGGGTATCAAAAAATAGTTTAACACAATTCGCTGTATATGCAGGTGTTACTGATATAAACAAATTTTCGTCATGTCTTGATTCAAAAAAATATCAAAGTTTAGTAACCACAAATGATAATCTAGCACGTATGTATAATTTGAGAAGTACTCCAACATTCATACTTATCGCTGACGGAAAACTCATGGCAACAATTGTAGGTGCTCAACCTTATTCTGTTTTTGAGGGAGCAATAAATCGAGTTCTAATGGGAATTCCTAGTTAGGTATCAGTGAACAACAATATGCATGATTATTGAATAGAAGATTACTCGAGATTGGGATCACAAAGAGCGAATACCTTGCAATTGAAACCATTTATATTTCGAGGAAGACAAAAAAATCAACATCCGTGTGGCATGGTGACCCAATCACTTGAACTTTATTATTGATAGAATTTCTCTAATGGTAGCGATCGGTCTAAAGGTTTTCTAAAATGGATAATACCTCAAATTCAAAAAAGGAAATCAACTTTAACTTGAAGGACATTTTAAGTATAATTTCGTTTCTAGTTGTTTTTCTGATTGTCTGGCAAGTTGTATTCTCACTAGAAATCTGGCCACGTGTTTCCCTTCCTTCTCCAGCAATGGTTGCAGAGTCATTTGTAGACCTGATTACTGAAAACACATTGATAGAAGGTATCGCAGTTACACTATGGCGATTATTCATTGGATTTGTAATCTCTGTGGCAATTGGCGGATGTGTTGGACTTGTTATGGTTAGATTCAGACAATTTGGAAAAACAATGAGTTCATTTGCTTTGGGACTTCAATCTTTCCCTAGCATAGCATGGGTACCTTTTGCGATTCTTCTGATAGGATTTAATGATTTTGGAATACTTTTCGTTATTGTGATGAATTCCGTATTCTCAGTAATGAATTCAACATATGGTGGAATTAGAAACATACCGCCAATATATCTACATGCAGCACGTAATATGGGAGCTGGCGGCTTCCTATTATTCAGACATGTCATGATTCCCGCCTCAGCACCTTCTTTGATAATGGGTCTAAGACAAACTTGGTCTTTTGCTTGGCACGCCCTTGTTGGTGCAGAGATGTTGATAACTACGGGGGTGGGGTTGGGTTATATTCTGGCAATAGGAAGAGAGTTTTCCAATATGAGTCAGATAATTGCAACTATGATTGTAATATTTGCTGTTGGTTTGATATTTGATAGATTTGTTTTTTCAAAAGTCGAAGAAAAGGTACGCGAAAAATGGGGTTTATCCTCATCATGACCAACCCATATCAATTTTCATTATTCCAAATAGTAACGTATCATCTTCTTACCTAGTTACTTTTTTTTTGGTTACATTATCTTTTTCATGTATTGATTGATACATAAAAAAGATAGATAGATAGATAGATTGCGTATTCTAAAAAAATCCTATAGCTTCTATCTAATTTCTGTATTTGTAGTTTTACGGTACAGCTGTTTCCCTTTGGGGAAATTTTCTCTTTTTAAGATATAGTTTTCGATAGATATTTTTCCTGGGCCCATAATAAGTAATGAAATGCAAATGGATGTTAGAAGCAATTCAAATTCATATCCACCAATAAATCCTCTGGATAATTTGGCAGTTAATATTGCGCCTATCATTTCTATAATAAATAATGCAGAAGCAATTCTAGTTAGTATTCCAAACAAGATAGCAAATCCACCTATGACCTCAAGCAGTGCAATAGGAAGGAATAATTCAGGTGGGCAAATTAATTGATTGAAAGAATTCATATCCGTCTGATATATCATAAAATTTCGGGATACCATGAGCGATAAATACAATGCCGGCCATGATTCGAATTGGCAACAAACCGAAGCTAAAAACTGAACTCATTTTCCCATATATCCTATTTATTCTTCAATTTATAAATTAATAAGCTCGTTGTAGTATTCCGATTCAAAAATTTGAGTTACTTCTCATACTATGGACGAATTTTCATACTAATTAAACTCTAAGACTAAAAATATCAACGACATTATTGCTATAATTTGGTAATATCTTAATTCATCACGCGATTTGGCTAATTCAATTTAGCCTACTTTTTTTATAAATCGAACAAAAAGATGTAGTTCACCAGGAATTCTATTAATTATTTCGTTAAATTATACGGTTTTCTATTCACCTAAATTTCAAGATAAATTTAAATAAAGTAGTATTGCTTCATATGAAAATGGCTACATTTTTTATTTTGTCATTAGCAATCGCCTTAGCTCTAGGGATGTTACTAGTACCAGCTATTGGTACTGTTGTGTTTGCTGAAAACATGACTGGAATGACCGGTAACATGACTGGAATGGGTGAAAACATGACTGGAATGACCGGTAACATGACCGGTAACATGACTGGAATGACCGGTAACATGACTGGGTAAATAGGTTATCTTATCTATTAAGACACATCCAGCAACAATGATGATACTGGAATTAGAATCCTCCCTATTTCTTTTTATTATTTAATCAATTGAATTTTGGAGTCCAATACTGTTCAGACAATCTTATCCAAGGAATGTGTCATAATTAATTACTCATGGTAAAATACTCATAATAGATACAATCATTTATTTGCCAGACTTGCCGCTAATTTGATGTCTATAAGGTAATTTACAGCTGTTCTTAATCTTCGTATAATTAGTATAAACTGCAAATAACAAGATAAGAGTAGAGATTTCTCTTAATATCGTCTGATTCGCTACTAAAAAATCAGAAATAGCAAAACCAAGTCCACCAAAAATTGAAGCTATGCTAAATGCGAAAGTGGAACAGCTGGCACACGTACTTGAAATTATGCTAGCTGTTGTGCCCGACAATGCAGATTTACTCAATTTTAATTTCAAGTTCCTCAACATATGAAGACTAAAGTTTACCAAAATTGCAACCAATATCGAATTTACACAAGACAACAAAAATGTTCCAAGCATGTCACTTGGAACATGGAACGCCAAAAAAGGTGAAAAAAACAAAATGTTATCAAACATGTTTGTTACTACCCAAAAAACTATACCTGTAATTGATCCTATAATAATGTGAATTCGATTTGAAAAAGCTGTTTTCACAACCAGGCTGATCGAATTAAATATGTTCAATTTTTGCTTAGGAATCTTTTTTTGGGTTTGGCAAATAAAAAGTATTAGAATTTTCCAAGCCAAATATCGTCTGTGATTCAATGATAAATAATGGTATGGCATTCTCAAGATTGTTTAAATAGCTCTCAAAATCTAATTAGGGGGACCTAACAATGAAAAAAATCAATATCAATCTACGATGGGCTATACTATTAACTGCTATTATGGTGCCAGCATCATTTTCTGGGCTAAAATATGGATTTGCACAAGAGAATGAGACAGCTCAAGGTGATGACCCAAACAAATTTGTCAACTACTTGGAGAATGCAAGAAATCTGCTCAATCAAACGTCAGTTGAGTATAAGAATGGCAACGTTACAGGTGCCGAAGAATTAGCAAATACTGCTTATCTTGACAATTTCGAGCATGTAGAAGCTGAACTTGAAGAAAAAGGATCTCATGCTTTCATGGAAGACCTTGAACATATGATGCGAGAAGAATTGCGTGACTTGATTCAAGATAAGGCTGATCAATCAGAGCTGGATAGTCACATTAATGCTACTAATGCCAAAATAGTCGAAGCAATAGATATACTAAAAGGCACTGAATAGAATAGAGAACAGTATTGAGTTAAAAATCAATATTCTACTCAATTTTTTTCTTTTAGACCAACTTTTTAATTTATTACAACTCTACAAATCATTTGAGTCTCATGAAAGTGATACCCCAAATAGAAATTCAACAATATTATTGTCAATATGATGAGAAAAACACTGATTCAATACAATAAACCCTAACCCATTTCAAAAATCTATAGATATTCTTTTAAAGATCTTAAGAGAAATATCATTTGATGAGGATTAATGCTGCTTGGAGGTGGATAAAGTGATTGATTATGTTGGATTAATCGTTATTAGATTATTATCATTTTCCTCAAAATGGATCGAAGAGTATGTTATAAATAATGTTTTAGAATTTGTGAAAAGTTTTGAACATGTGCTTATGGTTCTCACTGTAGTAGCATTTTTCCTGATAATAATATACATGACAATGAAGCAGCTTAAGAAACTACCAAAATTTTATGTCATTGAAATCGAAGATGTATATGGTAATAAGGCAGTAGTAGATGGATTAAGAACCAATTTTACCACGTTTACTGCAGCAAAGAGCTACACCGAATTCTATACTAATTTGTATGGCCAGCAGTACAAGTTCAGAATTGTTGGACGTAACCGAATATTGAATTATTCTCATCATTAGAACCTCTCAATTTTTTCGATTGAATTATGTTTTGACAAGGACAAATCATTACTTGTGATTTTACTTTTTTATTTCATTTAA
>DASVGC010000247.1:0-2683 GCA_036379735.1 Nitrososphaeraceae archaeon | reverse complement strand
ACAACTCCTTTCACATTCATTAATAACGCAACATGCATCGCAGTTGGAAAAGTATCGTTACTAGACTGTGACATATTAACATCATCATTAGGACTAATGAAAGAATAATCGCCAATACTACGGCCACTAATTTCAATAGCTCTATTTGCAATTACTTCATTCATATTCATGTTAAAGGCAGTTCCAGCACCTGAATTGATAGTATCAACTATGATTTGATCATGCAATTTTCCAGATAGTATGTCATCGCACGCCTTTACTATTACATCTGATTTTTCTACTGGGAGCGTTTTCAAGTCTCTGTTTGCAAGAGCCGCTGAGCGTTTTATCATTGCAAACGCCTTTATCATGTTTACATGAGGCTTTTGGCCAGTTACTTTGTATTGGTTAGAAGCTCTAACTGAAAATGGTCCGTAATAAGCATTAGATGGAACTCTAACCTCACCTAGAGAATCCTTATCGAGACGATATGATTCCATAAATACGAAAACCAGCGTTGATCTAATAAATCAATCGACCATTCGCAGGGGATTAACTACTTATGATATTAAATCAGGTCATAATTTATCCTGGCTGTCGTTGATATCTTTATCTCAATCTCCTATAACTTTGACAAGGACTTTCTTGTTACGACAACCATCAAATTCTCCATAAAAAATTTGTTCCCAAGGTCCAAAATCAAGCTTACCCTTTGTGATGGCTACCACTGTTTCACGACCCATGATTTGACGTTTTAAATGGGCATCAGCGTTATCTTCTCCAGTATCATTGTGCTGATATTGTTTTATGGGAAAATGAGGAGCTAGATTCTCAAGCCAATTCTCAAAATCCTTATGCAAGCCCGATTCATTATCATTAATGAAAATACTGGATGTTATATGCATAGAATTGACCAGACAAATCCCTTCACTAACTTTTGATTCATGCACAATTTTTTCTACATCTGAGGTTATGTTTAACAATTTGAATTTCTTCTCAGTGTTAAAGGTCAAATATTTTGTAATTGACTTCATATTACTGAAAAAATACGTTTATTATTTAAATGGTATATCCTGATGAAAATAAAAAAACTCTTATTAGATCTTTTAACATTTCTAATCGCTAAAGCATGTTCGGTATTCATCCTAATACTAAACCCAAAGTACTCTTTTTGATACTCCCAATTGCAATATTACTACTAGTTTTGGGTTTTAACCTGGGTAATAATGATATTCTATTAGCCCAATCAGGACAATTTTCCCAGTTGCAGGAAACTTCAAGAAACCAGGCTATTTTACAATTTCAAATGCAATTTTGTGGAACGAATTCTACACAAAATAGCAACTCATTTATCACAGAATATTTACTGCCTCAGAAATGTGAAGTACCACTTGGTATCCTGGCAGACAATGATTCAATATGGTATGTATCAACCAAGTTGGGCCATCTTGGCAAATTAAACACTATCGATAACACTACTCTGGAATATCCAATTCCTGTCTGGGATAGCAGATCAAGGCCAACTGATATTTCACTAGCGTGGAACATGAAATCAGACTCGAAAGGAAACATCTGGTTTACTGATGAAAAACAAAACGGAATTTGGAGACTTGAAAAAGTTAGTAGCAGTTTTAGTTTCTTTCCGATCCCAGAACGTTCTTCAGAATCGGGAACAATCTATCCTGTTTCAATATCATTCAACGACGATGAAATTTACGTAGCGGGAATTCGATCAAAATCCCTTTGGATGGCAAATGTATCAGACCTGAAAAACAATTCGACTGAAGGTATGTCAAATATTTCTCTCCCATTATCTTCTTTCAAAGGAATAGACCCATATCTTGTCAGCACCGGTTCAATCGAAGTAGACAAAGAGAGGAATGTCCTGTGGATTTCTATACTCTCATTTGGTGTAAAAGGTCAATTATTCAAGTTTGATTTAGCTTCAAAAACATTTACTCCCTATGATCTTCCCCCACATCTTAATTCACCCGTAGGTATAGCTATTGATGAAAAGGGCAATCCTTGGGTTACCGATCATGGTACAAGCATATTCTTTATGGTCAATTCAACAGACGGCAAAGTTACTGAATATAGTACCTCGCCACTCTTTAGCAACTCTGCTAGTGGCCCAAATAGTTTCGGCACTACACTACCCTACTGGATAAAGATGGACCCAACTGGAAATGTATGGTTTAATGAACATATTGGTAATAAAATTGCAAGATTCAATACTACTGATAATACCCTTGTTGAATATTGGATACCCACACAAAATAAGTTGTGGCCTCCTGGGATTTCCAATGCTGTTCAGTTTTCGATAGGAAAAAATAACCAAATATGGTTCTCAGAATGGACAGAAAATAAACTGGGCATGTTAGATGGATCTAAGGCTCTCCCATTTGTTGTAGATACTAGCACTACAGAGTATACTGCAAAGAAAGGTGATACTATTCAAGTCCCACTAGTCATATCGGCTAAAGAACAAGTTAATCTTAAGATGATAGCATCATCGACATTCGCCAAAACAGGAAGCTTTGGCAATTCAACATTCTCATTTAGTCAGGAATCATTTTCAATGAAAGCAGGGGAAACAAAGGATATTACATTTTTAGTTACTCCTTCAGAAGATCTTGCAATTGGAGATTATACAATAATGATTGGTGCAGAAAATGAGGAAGTGTCATACATGGATTCAGTAAAA
>DASVGC010000246.1:0-2982 GCA_036379735.1 Nitrososphaeraceae archaeon | reverse complement strand
AAAAGTTTACAAATTTATAATTCCACATATTTTTACTTATTAAAGTCGATGTCTTCTATCCATTCCTCTAGATCTTCATTAATATGCTTCTCACATTTGGAATCTTCAAAGTCATCTAGTAAATCCTCCATATGCCAATCGATGATATCGTCAAAGGAAGAGGGATCTACGTCATTGTCTTGATCATCAGCAAAATCATCCTCAAGATCTGCTAGATCATCATCATTTATGTATCCGTACAATCCATCCCAGCTTATAAGGCCAATAGCAAGATCTTTGCAGTCGACTCTAACTGTATCATGTTTTGCATATACAGAATTAAAACCATTGCTATATGCGGTAATTGTCAACAAAATTCCAATTCCCATTGCAACGGTTAACATGATTTCTTTCATTGAGATTTTTAGAATAAGGTTTGCTTATATGACTTCCTTATTAAGGGAACACTTATCAGGTAATAAGTATTGGAGTAGTGATCGCGTAATACGTAAATTTGATATAGTATTGTGATATCGAAGTTTTACACATGAAGAATTCTGTGAACTCGAAGAAAACATTACCTCTAACGGTAGCGTTCATGGCTATTGGTGCTATTCTATTTGTGTTCATTACCATGTTTACCTACAATAATCAAGTATATGCATTTGACCCTATTCCATTTGATGAAATACCGTTGGTGATAATTAACTCAGAAGATGATGATTATGAATTCGGTGCAGATTATTCATTAGATTTTGGAGATGAAACACAAATTATACATGATGATGATGCTGAACTTGCCAGCAATATGAAATTAGATGAAGACGACGACAGCTTATCTATAGAAGTAGAATGTGATGGTAACGATGAATGCGATGCAAGCTTGTCTCCCGAGCAAGTAACTGTTTACTTAGTTGATAGAGATTTAAGTGATGGCCATATTCCGTTGGATTCTTACCCATTATTGCAATTGGAGAGTAATGATTGCGGTTCAACTGTAGAAGATTGTGCAGATTTTGATTTTAGTATTCCAGGAGATATAGTGAACCAAAGATATAAAATAGTTGTCGAGATGGATTTTGATGAAGCAGAATGGTTTTTTATAAATCCTGTTAGAATAACAAATTAAAAGTTAATTATTCTATTTGATCGACAGGATCAGTCGGATTTAGTAGTTGTATGCGGATGGAAGTAGCATCGTGTCCCAATCTATGTTATGTTTTCAATGTATTACTTGACTGTTACACTACCAGTCATATATGGATGAATTAAGCAGAGGTATCCGTAGTTTCCAGTATTTTGAAAAGTAACAGTAAATGAATTTCCAGAACCCGGATACGTTGCTTCCAATCCTTTAGGCAGAAGCCAACCTGAATTGACGTATTTTTCAGTACCAGTCAAAGTATAGTTTGCATTCTGGTTCAAAGGAGTGACTTTGTTAACAGAATCTATTACAACAGGATTGAACACCCTTTTGTTAACCGCTAAAATGGCATTATTGTCAGGAGTAAGAAGTGGTTCGCTATTGGAGTTTGGGACAAGTGGTGCAAGTTTGGAATTATTGGGAATAGCATATGGCGCGACCAAGTCAGCTTTTGCTTTATTATCTAAAACGAATGTGACGGTGTGAGGTTCTGCTACCGGTGTTGGATTATACCAAGTTACACTTTCGCCTGAGAGAATTTCCACCTGATTTGGCGAGTATACTGTCATTGATATACTACCGGTTCCATTTCCGGCTTGTACCATAGTTTGGTTAGCCGTTGATGCGGTTGTTACGTTAGGATTTAGCATAATTGCTATTGCAACCAGTAGAGATAGAACAACTGAACATTTTGCTCTTGTAGTTAAACAAATTGACATCAAAATCAAGACTCCATCCAGATATTTATGTATAGCCATAGTGGACTCTGGGGCCAAGCGGAACAGGAAATTTCTAATTTACTACAATGCCCAACATTCTTGACCTCCATAAGGAAGTAATTTAGGGTAGGCTTATTTCTTGACTTAAGATTTAAACCATGAAATTTTAAATAATATAGAAGTTTACTAATTATGATAACAATAAGTCGGGTTCAGTGGTTCTAGAGACTTCAGTAGTTCAATAAATAACTCGTATATATTTAGTTGAAAGCACGACGCATTAAACTTTGTGATGTTTAATGCGGAACAAATGCCCCATCTATGCACAAATGAGTAACTTTCCATTCTATCCTGTACTAGTCCTTTCTATATCTAATATTGTCCGATAGTTTACGTTCAGACTTCAATTTGATGACAATTGTATTACTTATTTTATTGAATATCCTCTGTCTCTTATTATTAGTAAAAAGCCATCCCAATATTACATCTATAGGAAGAAGGAAAGATTTTCCAAAGCTTTCTATTGCAGCGTTTTTTATATCAATATCCTTGCCAGATAAGTCTGTTGATTTTATTTTTAATAGTCGCTTACCAATTGATTGTCCACTTGTGTGCTCAAAATAAGTCCAATATGCAAAGAAAGCACTGCTTGTTACGAAATAATGTAAGGATCCAAAATTCCTGTGTAAAACTGCCATACCGTTACTAAAATCAGGGAACCAAAATGGAAATGATAATAATACAAACAAGATTCCTAGAGCTATTGACACTATAATAAAATCAATTACCCATGCCAGAAATCTATCGACCCAACTAGCCAATATCACCTCTACGGGGCGGTTGTCTGCGTCTCCAATTCTAGACACTGGTGGTGAATCATTATTTGATGAAGACAATTATCAGGTAAAGTTTTCCCGTCACACCTATATGATTTTATTCTTTAAGAAAAGAAAGGATGTTAATATCGGCGTTAAGGGTACTAACCCTCAGAAATTCTTTGCAGATATTAAAAATGATTCGAAGCGCTTTTTTTTATTCTATTCTTCCTTATCTTCATCGTAGCAAGGAGATTCTGCATCGTCCAGTATTGCCTCATGTTGACACTTTTTTTCAGTTTCAAAACATGGATGACCGTCACCG
>DASVGC010000245.1:0-2949 GCA_036379735.1 Nitrososphaeraceae archaeon | reverse complement strand
TGCTAGAACATGCTCTTTTGCAGATGAAACAGTAAATCTCACAAATGAAAATCTTTCAGACAGAATCAAAGGAATAACCGATGGTTTGGGTGTCGATTACGTGTTCGATTTCGCTGTATCTGGTGAGAGTTTAAACAATTCTTCTAAAATTATCTCTAATAATGGCAAGATAATATTGGTTGGAATAGGCAGTGAACCAATTTCAGTCAATCCCAAAAGACTTACCTTTAAGGAAAACTGTATTATAGGTTCTAATGTAGGCACTAAGAGTGAATTGAAGCTTCTTATAGACCTTGCCCAGAAAAATATTCTAAAATCTGTTTCAAATACCAAGTATAGATTGGAAGAAGCAAATGATGTCTTTAATTTATTTAAGGATGGAAAAATTAGAGGTAGAGCATTCTTTGATCCCACATCACCATAACGATATTTCGATCGAAATAATTAACGTTGAAGAAAATTGAAAAATTATTTATTTGTTAATGATTCACTCTCATCATAGAGGACTTTCTCTAAAAGCCTGTGATTGATCATTTTCTTCTGGCTCGATCCTGTATTTTCTTACCATCAGGAGTAAAATCAAACTAAATAAGGTCAATGCTATTGCAAGACCCTGGGCACCGCCATTTGGAATATAAAAATAGTATATGATTGCAAACACAATACATGTTAAGGCCTCTGTTAGATATCGCAAAGATTTTTTAATACATTTTTTCTTCGAAATAAATGCGATTCCAAAAATTGCGATAGCTGGATATATCGTTAACAAAACAAATTGATCAATTTCTATACCGTTATGTGTCAACTTTTAATCTAATATCTTTTCATAATATCTTTCTTTCTTCAATCATTTTTATGTCATTATATTTATTATTTTAATCAAAACTGGCAAAAATCTCACTAGCTATTTTATTGTTTATTAAGGAAATTGCATTTTCGAGAGGTAAATTCGCAACATCCTCGCAATTAAAAGGTCCATATTTTGCCATATCAACACCTACAAATTGTTCCATAGGTTTCATAAATCTAATAAGTACTCTTTTCTGTTTAATTCTTTCAGAAATCTTCTCCAAAACCTTAGGCTGTCCGTTATTTATTAAAGAAAATATCTCATGCAATCTCTTTCTTGATTGATGTTCTCCATCTAGAATGTATTTTTCTTCATCGGATATTTTAGAGTAATCTATCTCAAAAACTTGAGTCTTCTCCAACTCGTGAATTTTTTCCAATCTTATTTGTAAAAGAAGACTAGAAATGTCTGAAAACATTTCACTCATCTTTATTACTATTAATTTTTCTTGTGTTTCATATTCATTTATTTTTAGGTTGTTTATGCTTCCTGCTATTTTTTGATAAATGTCATAGGGAATTTCCTGCAAAGTAGGATTTTGGAACTCTTTTAATAGGATATTGTAAGCTATTTCTAGACTTAAATTATCTGTAGTATTATTGGACATTAAATTATCATATTCAGGTAATTGTGATAATTTATAAATAATTCTTTTTTCTTTAATACTCGTTTTTCTGAAAGCTTTATTATTAGATCTTTACTAATATTGAACTAAATTGCCGTATAAGATTTTTGAGGGTAATATAGAACCACTAACTTTTACGACCGAAGAAGTAATGGACAGGATAAGAAATGATAATATAAAGTTTATTGATTTGCAATTTACTAGTCTCTTTGGAAGGTTTCATCACATTACAGTACCTTCTAATATGTTCAAGAAAGGAGATTTTGAAAGCGGGTTGCCAAAGATTGATGGATCTTCTATTCGTGGATTTACAGAAATACATGAATCTGATCTAATCGTTCGTCCTGATCCTTCTACATATGCTACGATCCCTTGGATTTCAGAATATCCCACTGCTAGATTAATTTGTGATATATTAAGTGGTGGTTCAAAACGGAACCAATTTCCAAGAGATCCACGAGGTATCGCAAAGAAAGCCGAACAGCAGGTACATGATAACGGATACGAGTTATCGTACTGGGGCCCAGAAATTGAATTTTTTGTATTTGATAAACTAATGGTAGATACATTAACACCATATCGTAGCCAGAGCTACGAAATAATTTCTAGGGAAGCACCATGGTCGTCAGATGGTTTCGGATATACGATAAATCTTAAGGAAGGATATCTTCCCAGCGCTCCATTAGATACTCTTATGGATTATCGTAATGAATGTGTGGATATTCTCAGTAATAATTTTGGTATAGCTTGTGATGCCCATCATCACGAGGTCGCAACAGCTGGACAATGTGAAATAGATATAAGATACGATACACTGGTAAACGCAGCAGACTCTGTACAAAGTTACAAGTATATAGTAAAAAATATAGCAAAAAAACATAATATGATAGCTACTATGATGCCCAAACCTATAGCATTAGATAATGGTTCAGGGTTACATGTTAATACAAGTCTTTGGAATGATGATACTAATTTATTTTTTGATCCGAATGATGAATACGCGGAAATTTCTGATGTCGCAAGATATTTCTGTGGAGGTATTTTGGAGCACTCGTTTGCATTAGCTCCAATAGTAGCACCAACCACCAACTCTTATCGACGACTAGTTCCAGGATATGAGGCACCTGTCTACGTGGCATGGAGTACAGGAAATCGTTCCGCTATTATCAGAATACCTGGTCATTTTCGAGGAGAACAATTCTCATACTTAAAAAGAATCGAGTTTAGAGCTCCAGATCCGTCTTGTAATCCTTACCTAGCATTTTCAGCAATTGTTTCTGCTGGAATAGATGGAATAAGAAAGAAAATATCAATTGGAGATCCGATTGATGAAGATATTTTCAAAATGAGTTCTAAAAGAAGAACGGAATTAAAGATCAAGCAATTGCCTTCCAGTTTGCTTGAAGCTGCAGAGGCTCTTGAAAGTGATCGAGAATTTTTGAAACCAATTTTCAATGATGAAATTATAGATAAA
>DASVGC010000244.1:0-2867 GCA_036379735.1 Nitrososphaeraceae archaeon | reverse complement strand
CATGTTTAGAAAATATTACAAGCAGGTTATTGAAATATGACACTTTGATTTAACGTCTACTGATTTGCTTAGATGTTATGACTAGCTTTTCAAACCAGTGGAATAAGGAGGTCAAAAAAGACACTTCTGAAAGGATTAGAGAATCGTTGAGATCTCAGAAACCTCTTAAACCTACTATGGAAACTGCAAAGAACAGACTAGGGATTCAAACTCAAAAATTAGACGCCCTTTTGGAGAAATTAAAATCAAAAGATAGAACTCTTTTCAATCAAATTGTATCTCATTTACAAAATCATGATAGCCAGCAGAGTAAGATGTTATCGAATGAACTCTCGCAGGTTAGGAGAACAATCAAGACTATTTCACAGTTGAAAATGTCCTTGGAACAAGTTCACATGAGACTAGAATCTACTATAGATATAGGAGATGCACTCACTGCATTGAAACCAGCAGTTGGTACTCTTTCCAAAGTAAAAACAGGACTTACTGGATTAATGCCAAATGTTGATTCCGAGCTGGGAGAAATAAATGATGTATTTAGTGATATTATGGTAAATGCCAACAGCACTTCTGACATTGGCTTTGCTCTAAATCCATCTGGTGGAGATATTAATAACATCCTTGCAGAAGCAAGCATAGTGGCCGAACAAAGGGTTACGGACAACTTTCCAGATGTACCTATGGGCAATTTTAATAGGAATTCTAGATCCTCAATTGGAGAAAACACCGAATAAGGGCTTTTCTTATTCCTTAATTTGTAGTTGTCAAGTATCCACAAAAGAGAACAAATGAAGGAAACGAAATTAGGTAGATCTCTAAACAGAGGATCCATAATAATTTCCACATTTCAGTCTAGAAAATCTGCAAACAGCATAGCGAAAAAAATGGTTTCAAAAAAGCTCTGTGCATGCGTGAACATTATTAAAATAAATTCATTCTACTACTGGAAGAACAAGTTACAATATGATAACGAATACCTCTGTTTTTTCAAGACTGTAACATCCAACAAACTAAAGAAAGAATTAAAGAAGGTTCACCCTTATGAACTTCCTGAAATTGTTGAGATCAAAATGGATAGTGTCGACAAGAATTACCTAAGCTGGTTAATAAATTAGGTATCATTATCTAGTACATATCTATTACGAAACTACCTTATTGCGAATCTGAGAAGTCCTACTATTCCACCCAGGGAAGAAACTCGAAGTCCGATGTCGGTAGAAGCATCTACTCCATATATTTTTGCTCCCACAGCTTCCATAGAATTCAACAAATCGATGAATTCAACTTCATCTATTTTTTCTAGAATAGAATTAGAATAAATCAAACTTTCTATTGATTTATTGTCTACTGCATTTCTTACTTCATTAACTCCTATTGCATATTTAGGCTCGCTTCGGTGGATAAGATAGATTAATTTGTCGAGTAAAGATGATACTATCCCAATCTTACTTGCTTTTAGTAATTCCTTTAGTGATGTGGATCGCAAAGATACAAAAATTCCATCCTCGCCAGCAACATCTATTCCTTCCAACACTATAATTTTTTCATCAAATTCTTTAGTAAGGTAGTTGAAAAATCTTCGTTTAGTCTCCCCGGGACCAAATAATATCAGCATTTGTTTTTGCGAGTGTAGATTCGTAACGGCTCTAATCCCTGTGAGTATTTCATCAAAGAAACTTTCAATATTTGCATTTATCGTTCTGGAACCTTGGAATCTTTTTCCACTCTGACCAGAATAGATATTCGGCAAAATTTTCACATGAGTACCAGTTACTAATGCGATAGCGGCTTCCTGAATGTCGATTGAAATCAGCAGATAAATTGTATCGTTGCCAGAATTCTTTAGAATATCTGCTTGAATTTTCTTCCACTGCTTCTTTTCCAGAATTATCATATCATCTACTTTAATGGATATGGAATGATGAACGCCTTTAGGGACTAACTGGTTATCACTATTTAGAATAGTCCCTCCGATCCTTATTCTATCAACCGTACCATCGAATTTAATGGTCTCTATTCTTAGTAATATTCTTATTTTTACTCGTTCGCCCTTGTCGGGTCTCGAAAACTCTGATTTCTGTTTAATGGATCTCGTTGTGTCCATTATAATGGTATCGTTTATTTCAATAATTCTTCTAAGTGTAAATAGATCATCCAGGTCTTCTGCAATTATTGCTTTAGATTTTTCAGAATGCTTTGAATCACGTACAATCATCTGAACTATTATTCACACATTATTTTGTATTATTCCCAACTGTCAAGTCGACTCAGAATTCAACTTCGAGTCGGTATTTATTTCGTTACTACGCTTTGAAGATTCAAGATAACTGTTTACCCATTCTTGCGTTATTACTCCTGATTCAACTAGATTCACTAAAGCATTTGGTGATGCCTCTCCAGTCACTTTTCCATTTTTCCTCCTAGTTTGTCTCCATTTGAGATTTGTATTTCCACTTTTTGAAGAATAGATAATACCAAGGACTTCTTTGGCATTTACAAACGTCATCTCACGAATTTTTTTTAGAGTTACCTTGTCAGCTGCTTCTATGTATATTGCGCCCGGACCTTCCTCGCGCTCAGGAAATATTTCAAAGTCATGCATATAACTTTCTGTTATAAAGGACCTACATGTACTTACGATAATAAACCTCCTGAAACTTTCCAGAGAACACGCAGCTTCTATTAGGACCAATGTCTTCATAGGATTCGTTGCTATTTATCAAGTTTCTGACATAGACTTAATTCTCCATATCAAAAAATCAGTCTATCTGTATTATTATTGGAGGACAAACTCCTAACTCAAGATCTACTTCATATTGTCTTCAGTAGGGCTTATTCCGTCATTGTTTGTCCTTTTCTATTTGCCT
>DASVGC010000243.1:0-2631 GCA_036379735.1 Nitrososphaeraceae archaeon | reverse complement strand
CCTGAAGTAAATTTTAGCATTTTCGAAGAGTAAGATACTGGATACAGTAGAAGTATTAGTTAGTATTTCCCAAATATCGCCGATAAGAATTCTAACCATAGAATTTTTCAAACTAGTTACATTTGTTTGAAAATTTGGGAGCCAGAACGCGTATTGATTTTTACTATTTGACATTAAATTTGGCTACTTTAGTATATGGATGTAAAAATCTATTCATTTGAGCTTCCTGCCATTCGCTTTCTAACTCGTAGTAAAGTATACAAATATCCCGCCATCAGAATTCCTGCAATACTAATGCCAAGGGTAGTCAATAGTAGAAAATATGAAAGATCTGAACTTCCTTGTAACTACTCGACAGATTGTTGAATAGCTAGTACTTCGTTTTGTGATTTATTCAAATCATTTCTACTTTCTTGAATGTCATTTGAGAGCTTGCTGATACCATCTTGGACTTGCTGATTAATATTATTCGTATTGCCTGTATCAATAGAACTATCGGGAAATGAAAAAATGGATTTTGATTCTACATCTTCTACTTTAAATTCGCTATCCACTTCTTGTCCCTTGACGTCACCTTGAAGTACTAAGCTATATGGCCCTACCCTTGTCGGAAGTACAACGCCTTCATATCCCCCGTCTGTAGTAGGAGAGGGCTGGAAATCTAATACTTTTGTGATAGTACCGGACTTTATAGACAGTGTTAGGTTCGCTAGCGCATTAGCAACAGGAGTTTGTTCGTCACTCGTACCACTACTAACTTGAAGTACAATACTATTCAAGTCCCCGGCAAGAGGAGGCTCAGACAGCCAACCAGCCTCGATAGTTGTATTTCCAAAAGTCTTACTAATGTGTGCAAACGAAGTTTGAGGGATATTCATGATTGTTACAAAGGATAGCAAAAAAATTCCAAATACTGAAATAGCAATTCCTACCCTTTTCATGTGGATTAATAAAGTCTTGATACACATTATATCCTTTATCCTCAATTTTCGACTAGTGTACTAGAAAAAAAGGAATAATAAAATATTCAAAACAATACCATTTCATCGTAATTATATTGGTTCTACATTTACCTTCCTACTCAATTTCATTATATCGTGGAAGAACCTTCTACTTGGTTTTGGTATTATGTATGGCCATATTTGTTGGTTTTAGTGCTATTCATTCAACTTATGGACATGCGTTTGTGACCAATAGTAATCCCTCACCATCACAATCGATAACGGTTTCTCCAAAACAAATAGATGTATACTTTAGTGAACCCGTTGATCTGCGTTACAGCGTTTTGAAAGTTTTGGACTCTAGCGGAAAACAGGTTGATGTGGGAAAAGTTAATTATAATGGAAATGATGAGTTATCGCTCGAAGTTTCCGTTCCTGTGTTGAAGGATGGAACCTACACGGTATCAACAAGTGTCTTATCTCAAATTGACGGTCATGTAACTGAGAATGCATTTGTATTTGCTGTAGGACAAGCAGTAATTCCCACTAACATAACGAGTTCTGCCCCTTCATCTACTCTTTATTTGCCAGAAGCGATAGCTAGATTCCCTGCACTTTTAGCTCAAGTGATGATAGTAGGGGCGGCCTTTGCTAACCTTTGGATATGGAGACCATTATCAAATATCTCTGCCTTAACCGGACCAATCGCTCAGATAAGAAAGAATGCAAATAAAAATCTGTCAATTTATTACTTGATTGCCTCAATAATTCTAATTTCCTCTAATTTTGCAATTTTGTATTTTCAAGCGATTTCTATCAATGCTGGTATAATAGATGTTCTTGGAACCAAATTTGGTAATGTATTGGTGGAAAGATCAGTGATATCTTTTATTATATTTGGCATATTCTTATACGAATACAGAGAATTTAGGAAAAATGAATCTCACAAGTTCTCTAAATTGGAAAGCTTTGGAATTTTAATAATTGGTATAGCATTATTGGCTACCACAAGTTTGATTGGACATGGTGCCTCAAGTCAACAAGTAGCTCCCATATTAATGGACTTTGTACATAATTTAACTGCCTCTATATGGATAGGTGGCACATTTTATCTTGCGTTTATTCTGATTCCCAAATTAAGGAACTCTAAAATGGATTGCTATTCCAAGTTATCGACATTATCAGTTATGATCCCACGATATTCATCTTTGATAGTAACATTGTTGGGAGTATTAATTGTTACAGGTCCATTCCTACTATACGTTCTTGAAGATAATTTGAGTTTGGTTGTTGGGTCATTATACGGTACGTTTTTGGTGATAAAACTGTTACTTGCAGGATTAATGATAATCTTAGGAGGCTATAGCAGTGTACTTATTTATAATCGGGTTATCAATTTGTTGAAAGTGTCTCCGGTTATCAGTAGCAAGCCCGGAAATTCCAAGATATCCGATGGAGAATCGCAAATTGAAAGAAAAGCTACCCGCACAGTTTCTAACTTTAGAAACGCTCTTGTAATTGAATCAATACTTGGAATTGCATTACTTGTTAGCGTTGGACTCTTGGTAAATACTGGAATACCGGCAAGTGAAGAAGTACAGAATCAATCACAGCCAGGAATCTCAGAATCAAATCAGATAGAACATTTTGAATCAACTCGATTCGTTGATAATAACACACAGGTTGTTAT
>DASVGC010000242.1:0-2542 GCA_036379735.1 Nitrososphaeraceae archaeon | reverse complement strand
AAGCTCCCTTGTTTGAAATGTCCAGGCTAAATTTTCCAAAGTCAATATTAGAGCGTTTTCCAACTAATTTCCCTTTTACTTTTAGTAGGACTATCTTATTGCTAACTTGTAGTTCTGATATATTTTTCGTAATTTCACTTTCTAACTTTTCTGAGCTCCACTTTGAGGCTACTATTTCCTTATAGAGTATCTCTGCTACATTTATCTCTATAAACCTACAATCAGAAATTTCCTTATCAAAAGAAACTATGTAGAAACCGCGTTTCTCCCCTTTTGCAGTCTCTTCCAAATCCTGAAATGTAGAACCAAAAAGAGGACCGGGATAAACTATTATGCCATTATCAATTTTATTTTCAAGCCGTTTGTGGATATGTCCGCCACCATAATAATCAAATCCTTTTGGGAGAAGAGAGATAGGGAGTGAATCCCTAAATTTCCAATCTAAAGGAAGAATTTCTTGTACTCCTCTATGTAGAAGGAAAATCTTGAATCCCTCTTCCATTTCTAGATTTTTTTTATCTAGTTTTTGATAGATCTCTTTATCTAATCCAACTTTTCTTCCCGAAATTCCAGTTATTTTTGCCCCAGTTTTTTTGTCAATAAAGAATTTCAATACTACTGAATTAGAATCAGTTTGAAATTCAGTTGGTTTGATAAAAAGTTCAGCTGAATGTAAAATATCTATCATTGAAATATTGACAGCATTAAAATCATGTGAACCGTAGATCATGTACACCGCTATTCCCGAATCTCTTGCTTGCCTAAGTATTTCCACAGCTCGCTTAACCGGACCAAGTTGAGGAACATTCACATCAAAAAAATCTCCAGTAATCAAAATGAAGTCGACTTGTTCTTTTATAGAGATTGATATAGATTTCTCAAAGGCTTCCAAATTAAGATCTCTGAGCTTGGGGTTTCTCCACGATCCCAAATGGCAATCAGTTATGTGAGCGAATTTGAACAATTGTTTGTATTCAAATCCATTGTATTTTAATATTCATTGTTAATACAAGCTCACGTTTCCAAGAACTATCGTACTTTATTATAGTCATTTAGCAGAACAGAACATAATTTTGGAATGATCAATTAACTTTTTCTAAGGTGAAGGCCTCGTGTAATGATCTTACTGCTTTTTCACAGTCAGTATTATCAACTACGAAAGCAAGGTTGAGCTCAGAAGATCCCTGTGCAATCATAATTACATTGATATTATTTTTTGAAACAGATGAAAAAACTTTGGCGGCAATTCCCTTAATTCCTCTCATACCAGAACCTACTACTGCAATTACCGCTACATCCTCGTTCACTCGAACATTCTTAATAACCTTATCAAGTAGTGTCAGGTCCAAAGTAGTTGTGGCAGTATCTAAATCGTCTCTTTTTACTACCATCGATATGCTAGATTCAGAAGGGCTCTGAGAGATCATCATGATATTTACCTTTTTTCTAGCTAGTGCATCAAAGATTTTCGCTGCCGTACCGGGTAAACCGACCATGCCTCCACCACTAACATCTATCAATGCAGTATTGCGGATAGCTATAATTGACTTTACTATCTTTTGTGAGGATTTACTTGGATTCTTTGAGATTACAGTTCCTTCATTTGATAAATTAAATGCGTTCTTTATTCTAATCGGAATTTTTGTATCCATAACAGGTTCAAGTGCCCTGGGATGCATATACTTGGCGCCAAATAGAGATAATTCAATTGCTTCTGCAAATGATACTTCTTTGAGTACTCTAGCTTCCTTTACTAGATGTGGATCCGCAGTCATAAGACCATTTACATCTGTCCAAAGCCAAACTTCATCAGCATCGATACAAACAGCAATGATTGTGGCGGTGTAATCTGATCCACTTCTTCCCAGTGTGGTTATGTTACCATTTTGATCTGCACCAATAAAGCCAGTAATGACTGGAATCTTATTTTCCTTTAGAAGTGGATCGATGTGATACTTTACCCGAATTTTAGTTGTATCCAAAAGTGGTCGCGCATGGCCGAATTTTGAATCGGTCAAGATTCCCGCTTCTTGTCCAGTAAGGTATACGGAATCAAGTCCCTTATCTAACAAAGAATACGAAACTATTGGAGTAAGTAATCGTTCTCCAAAAGATAGCAGATAATCCATTGCTTTTTCAGTTACTTCAGTTAGCATGACTATGCCATTCAAAATACTCTCCATCTCTTTTAGAAGAGATTCAACAACTTGGACAGCCTTGGCCCTGTAACTCTTATTCTTGATACAACCTTGAATAATATCAACATGTATTTTTCTCGTATTGTGGATAAAATCTTTAATCTTTCTCTTATCACGTTTTAAAACGTATCCTGAAACATTCAAGATCTCGTCAGTCATCCCCGTTACTGCTGAAAACACTCCAATTATTTCGTTACCTTTATCATGATATGACTTCATCAAATTAGTAATTTGGACGATTTTTTTTCCGGAATCTACGGCCGTGCCCCCAAACTTCATTACCAGGCGCATTTATGACACTCTATAATGAGAATACAGATTAATACATGTATTGTTACCCTTTG
>DASVGC010000241.1:0-4675 GCA_036379735.1 Nitrososphaeraceae archaeon | reverse complement strand
TTATACTCTTCGTCCTCTACGTCCGCCGGGTTTCCTAGTAGTATCGTGAGGTATCGGAGTAACGTCATCAATTCTACCTATCCTAAAACCGGCTCTGGCAAGAGCTCTAATTGCAGCCTGAGCGCCAGGTCCAGGAATACGTGGTCCTACGCCACCGACTGCTCTTACTCTGATGTGGAGTGCATTGATACCTTTGGTCTTTGCAATATCAGCTGCAGCAACAGCAGATTTCATTGCTGCATATGGAGAGGATTCATATCTATCAGCAGTTACATGCCTTCCACCAGAACTAAAAGCAATTGTTTCTGCACCACTAATGTCTGTAATATGAACAAGAGTATTATTATAACTGCTAAATATGTGGGCTACACCCCATTTGTACTGTATTACTTCTTCAACTTCTGACATTAAATCTGTAAATCTAAATTTTTTAAAGGGTGTTAAAAACCTATCCTACTTTTCGAGGCTAAAATCGTAGGTTAATCGGACATTAAATTCTAGAAAATAGGCCCATCTGGCAACGATATTGAGTATGATTGATCTTAGCACAACTTTAATGAAGCGGCTAATCCTGTAAATTATTTATGAAATGGTTCAATCGTGACAAATCTGACGACGAACCCAAGTCCCTAACTTGCAAATATTGTGACATGAAATTTGAAGATAAAGAACGTTTGAAGAGACACACTAAGAAAGCCCACAGCGAAAAAGGCGGTGACATGCCAAGGTTCAACCCTTTTGGTACTTGAAATCAACACTGATAGGATAGAACATGTTTCCACTTCATGATGACAATCAGAGACTGCATGGCAGACCTTATGTAACTTATTTGCTAATAGCCATAAATGCAATAGTTTTTCTAGCAGAAGTAATTATTACAGCGAATTTCTCAGATAGAGCCTCAACAAATGCGTTGTTGCAAAATTATGGTGCTATTCCTTACAAAATACTTGGAGGAGATATATTTTCAGCGGTCTCATCTATGTTTCTTCATGGCGGTATAGCACATCTCATTGGCAATATGCTATTTCTGTTTGTATTTGGAGACAATATTGAAGATAAATTTGGCCGCATAAAATATGTTCTCATATACATTGGATGGGGTCTAGCTGCTGCACTTGCACATAGTTTCTATGCAATGTCCACAGGCACGGGAGATATTCCTGCAATTGGTGCGTCAGGAGCGGTTTCAGGAGTGTTGGGTGCATATTTGGTACTGTTTCCACGAGCCAAAATCTTTACCGTAATAGCTGCATTTTTCATTACCACAGTGAGAATCCCCGCCATAGCGTACATCCCTTTCTGGTTTGTAATGCAAGTTATTCTGAGTTTGATAAATCCTCTGGGGGGAGTTGCATATGTTGCTCACATTGGAGGTTTTCTTGCAGGATTGTTAACTGGGTATGTATTAAAAAATGCGATAACTGGCTATAGTATGCCCGCACCACAAATCCGATATCAAAGAAAGGATCGTCAAAATGTCGCTAATATGCCTGACATGACTATTCATACACAACCCGAGGTCATTAAAGGATCTAATTTCTATGAAATCATTGCTGAAATGCCGGGGCTAGCAAGTCAGTCAGAGATACAAGCTAGTTATGATCCGAATAATCAAAGCGTAAGAGTATACACCACTGGTCAAAGAAAATATGATATTAACATGAGATTACCCGATGTACACAATGATATTGTAAAAATTGATCAAATTCGATATCTCAATGGGATAGTTAGGATTCGAATATCAAAACAATAATCCTTGTAATTTATTATCTTCTCGATAGATTATTTTGTAACTTGATCTACAATTGAAGAATCGTGTAGGCTTTTACTTAATTCCCTATATTTCTTGTTGACAAACTCCAAAGATTCTACCAGCTTTTTTGTTTTTGCATATTTAAATCGGACGAGCTCTTTATGTCTCCAAAAATGTTTTGCATCTGCAACATAAATGGTTGTAAAATAATCAGGACCGATTAAACTATCTGGTAATTTGATATTATAGGGAAAAAGATATTCAACACCAAACCACTCATCTCCGTCGGGATAATCATTACCCGTTAAAATATCAAAATATAAGTGTAGTTTATCTTCTACAGTGAATCCTTCCTCTTTTATGAGGGGGTGTCTAACATTAGATTTATGGTAATCTATCTTTAACAATTCTACTTCAAAATATGTTTTTATTATAGCACGCCTGAAAATTTCATTGGATTCCCGCAGATTCAAAGATAATATAATAACACACGATGACTATTTTATAATCTTTTTAGCAGAAGAATGAAAAATTTGTGTTGTCATCTAAGAATCTTTTGAATATATGGATTCATCTACATAATTAATATAATAGCAAAAAATCTTAATCATCACTTAGGCGGGGGTCGCCTAGCCTGGTAGGGCGTGGGATTGCTAATCCCATGTTCGAAAGAACTCGTGGGTTCGAATCCCACTCCCCGCGCTTATCTTATGAATTAATGTTTCTTCATAATTGGATTCTATGATTTAATTGAAATTCCATACTTTTCAACATAAACGAGAGAATCCAGTGGAACCCGGTCCTTTCTTTTGCCTGTTAATTTTCTTGCAGGATAGCCAAATCCAATTACGGCAGAGATATTAAATTCATCTGGAACATCATAATCTTTCTTAAAACTATCCTTATTGATTCCTGTAAATATTCCTGAGCCAACTTTAAAATTCCAGGCTGCTAACTGCATGTTTTGAATTACTCTTCCCGCATCAATCAAATGAAAATGATATTTCGGATTTGTCAGAATTATTATTGCAAAATTACATCTAGAAACCCAATTACCACTTGTGCTGTCCTTTGCAAGATTCTCCAAGTTTTGTTTATCTTTTATTAGTATAAAGCGCCAATGTTGGGTGTTAAGACCAGTTCCTGTTAATCTGGCAGCCTCAAGTACATTTAGTTTTATTTCATCTGGGACTTCCTCTTTACTAAACTCCCTTATGTCGAGTTTGGTCTTTACGCAATCAAATGCATCCATGTGTACACAATTATCTTTATGTATTAAAGCCCTTTTATCAAACTGTTATTTTGACCTAATTAATAAAAAAGAAAGAAAAAGAAGGTGAGAAAGGATTACTTTTGTTCCAATTCTTTAATCCTCTCCTTTATTCCCTGTACTTCCTTCTCAAGACCATCACTGTATTCTTTCAGTAAAGCAATCCTTTCTTCCCTCGTCAGAAAGTTTCTAACTTGATCAACACCCACGCCGCAGCATCCGAATCCCATTAAATCACCTCCATGTATTCCATTATCGGTCATACGATATATAGTGAAAGGATGTATTTATATATATCGGACATCCAATATAATACATATGCGCGGGGCCGATGGCGAATGTTGCGATATGAGAGGACTGTTGGGATTTCTGATACTATTCTTGTTATCAAAAAAGCCAATGCATGGTCAGGAGATAGCAAGCGAACTCGCAAAAAGAAGAGGCGACAAGCCAAGTCCAGGCACAATTTATCCCGCACTTAAGAGTCTTAAAGACTTAGGATTCCTTAGTGAAGAGAAAGAAGGTAAAACTATAACTTACAGGCTAACACCCAAAGGTGAAAAAGCCTTTGAAATAGCAAAGAAAAGATTTACAAAAACATTTTTGGGTGTTATTACGTAGTAAAGATAAACCATAAAGAAGTATTTATCATAGTGATATGTAGGCATTGATAACAATTAACAAAGATATGGATTCTGTAACCTCAATTCTAAATGAGACCTTAAGGATTACACCATTTAAGAGAGACTATGATACCTCATTTGGAAAAATAGCAACAATACTAAAGCGCTACAATATGAATGAAAATCCAAGAAGTCTACGTTTTAGGTTTACTCTATTTATGCAAGATTTTTTTGATTCCATGCCAGAAGATCAATGGAAACTTAAGGATCCTAATTTCATAAAACAATCTGAAGAATTTGCAGTTGAAAAATTTAAGGAATGGATATTAGATCAGGTAACATAACTATCCAATCAATATTAAAAATAGTAACTCAGAAATGAAGCTGTTGTCTTAAAGTAGACGTGAAGGTCTGAGTTCCACAATCAGTCCTTGATCCCAATGATATTTTGCGTTCATAATTTCTGAAACCTGAGCTGCTAATTGACTTTCATTCTTAGAATCAATAATTCTTCCCTCACCTTCGTACTTAAAGTTATTAATACTAAATGAAATTTTCGGGTTATGATTGATGTTCCTGACCCAATGAGCTTTCATTCCACGTTCTGACATTATGTAATATTTCTCATTATGAGTTACATACCATATTTCTATCCTATGTTGCTTACCTGTTCTCCAACCAGTGGTTGTAAGATGTAGAAATTGAGATTCTATCAATCGCACATCAGATCATGTCTATGATATTGACTTTGTACATCATAAATCTTTAATTGAGCATATTTGAATTGTCCTCAGCTTAAAAAGACGAGAATTTGTTAACATTCTTTATTCCGTAGAATTTATATCAAGATTATTTGATAATTTGGATAGAGGGAATAGTAGTATGGACGCATATTTAGAAGAAGAGTTTTATGACATTCTTACTTACTGTATTGAAAACCCAAATGCATCAGATTTAGAATTTAAAAAGCAAAGGGTATCTATGATTGGTAAAGAGCTACATGCTGATGGGGGAACTGATGCAATG
>DASVGC010000240.1:0-2472 GCA_036379735.1 Nitrososphaeraceae archaeon | reverse complement strand
TAGAGACAAACAAAGCAAATATTTTGGCCAAATTTTTGAATATTCTAGATGATTATGAAAGGGCATTAGACGTAATAAAGAAAAATCAGGATATTGATCCAGTTTTGATAGATGGCTTGGATGGAATTATTAAGAATTTTTATAGCGCCTTGTTATCAGAAGGCGTAATAAAAATTGAAACCATTGGTACATTATTCGATCCTAATAAACATCATATAGTGAGTTTTTCATATACTGATAATAAAGATGAAAATATAATAACTGAGGAAATACGTACTGGTTATATGATGAATGACAAAGTCTTAAGACCAAGCCTAGTAATAATATCGAAAAAAAAATATAATCAACAAGAAGTAGGTAACTCAAATTAATAAGGTGAATATTGATCATGGGAAAAGTTATTGGTATAGATTTAGGAACTAGTAATTCTGCAGCAGCTGCTATGATTGGTGGAAAACCAACAATAATTCAGGCCGCCGAAGGAGCTTCAATAGGAGGAAAAGCATTTCCATCTGTGGTAGCTTTCACTAATACAGGTGATCTATTAGTTGGAGAGCCTGCTAGAAGACAGATGGTATCGAATCCAGAGGGAACTGTCATGGCTGCAAAAAGGAAGATGGGTACAGATTTTAGATTTAACGTAGGTGGGAAAAATTATTCTCCACAACAAATATCGTCTTTCATTTTACAGAAAATTAAAAAAGATTCCGAGGCATTTTTGGGTGACGTTGTAGACAAAGCTGTCATCACCGTTCCAGCATATTTCAATGATAATCAAAGACAAGCCACAAAAGATGCTGGTGAAATAGCTGGTTTGCAAGTTGTCAGAATTATTAACGAACCTACCGCTGCTTCACTTGCATATGGTTTGGATAAGATTCAAAGAGATCTAAAGATCATGGTCTTTGATTTTGGAGGAGGGACATTAGATGTAACAATAATGGAAATGGGGGGAGGAGTTTTTCAGGTCAAAAGTACTTCTGGTGATACACAACTTGGAGGAACTGATATGGACAACGCCATTGTAGAATATATTTTGCAAGAGTTTAAACAGCAATCTGGTTTAGATGTTAGAAATGATAAAGCAGCTATGATGAGAATAAGAGAAGCTGCAGAAAAATCAAAGATCGAGTTATCAAATCTTGTTTCTACAGAAATTAACTTACCATTTCTCTCTTATGATCAATCTACTGGTCCAAAAAATCTTATTATGAATTTAACTAGATCTAAACTTGAGGAACTTTTAAGACCAATAGTAGAAAAGTGTAAAGGTCCTATGATGCAAGCAATCCAGGACGCAAAACATGTTCCAAGTGACATAGACAAAATTATTATGATAGGAGGACCAACAAGGATGCCAATAGTAAGACAATTCGTTGAAACAGTAATGGGCAAAGAACCGGAAAGAGGTGTAGATCCTATGGAGGCAGTAGCTATGGGTGCTGCAATACAAGGCGCTATAATTTCCGGGGATGTTTCAACAGATATTCTTCTAGTGGATGTTACCCCGCTGACATTGGGTCTTGAAGTACTTGGAGGTATAAAAGAAACATTAATTGAAAGAAATACTACTATACCAACGAAGAAAAGCAAAGTTTTCACAACTGCAGCTGATTATCAATCTGCCGTTACTATTCACGTGGTTCAAGGAGAAAGGCCTATGGCTGCAGATTGTGTCTCTTTAGGCACATTCAATTTGGCAGGAATACCTCCCGCACCTAGAGGAGTTCCTCAAATTGAGGTAACTTTTGATATTGATGCAAATGGTATATTAAATGTCACTGCAAAAGATTTGGGAACATCCAAAGAAGCAAAAATCACAATTACCGCAAGTACAAAATTATCTAAAGAAGAAATAGATAGATTAAAGAAAGAATCAGATCAATATACGGAAGCTGACAAGAAAAAGAGAGAAGAGGCAGAACTTAGGAACGAAGCAGATAATATTGTTTATTCAGCTGAAAAACTAATTAATCAAGATTTCAAAGATAAAATTAAACCAGAACAGACTGAAAAAATTAACAAATCGATACACGATTTAAAAGATGCTTTATCTAGTAACAATCTTGAAGATATAAAGAACAAAATTCAAAATACAAAAACTCTATTAGCAGAAGTAAGTACAGAAATTTATAAAAATATTGGAGCATCAACAGGCGGAGGACCTACAGGCGGAGGACCTACAGGCGGAGGACCTACAGGCGGAGGACCTACAGGCGGAGGACCTACAGGCGGAGGAACAACAAGTGACACAACTCAAGAAAATAGTACAGGTCAAGGAACCAATCAAGAATCAAATACTGACAATTCAAATGAAAAAACATCATCAGCCGGGTCATAAATTTAATCAAAACAAACTAGATATCATATGTTTAGTCCAACTATAATTTTATTATTTTTCAGTGAGTAGGTTAATGACAAGTAAAAAAGATTATTATGAAGTTTTAGGAGTACAAAAAACTGCTACTAAAG
>DASVGC010000239.1:0-3468 GCA_036379735.1 Nitrososphaeraceae archaeon | reverse complement strand
TCCATTCAGTGGGGAGTCATAATTATTATCTTGATCTCAGCATTCTCTTTTGTCCAGAGATTCATATACGTTCTAAAAAGAATATAAAAAAAGAATAAACTTACCCGAGTCTTCCTGTCCTTCTACGTTCCATTTCTGATCTTACTTTAACTATTCCTCTATGCACAGCACAGGAAACGCAATAGAATTTGACATCCGTAACAGGTGCGATATATGCTCCCTGAGCTCTCAGTTCTTTTGCCAAAGTAGGTTCTACCAACGTAATTCTTCCGGTTACTTTTTTTGCCTTATCTCTGGGTACCATGGCTCCGCACTGGCTACAATGTACTGTTCCAGAACTTCCTTTCCCACCCTTTGTTCGTCCTCTGCTTGTCCTTTTCTTTGGCACGACTGAATTACTATCTCTTCTTCTTTTAAATCTTCTGATGCCCTGATGTCCTCATGTCAACATTTATCAAAGCATTGGAATTAATGATGATATTCAACGATGAAGGCTGCTATTCTTTCAAACATTGTCGTAGATGAGATTATCTCACGAGATCTAAAGTCAAGTCAGAGTCTGGGTGGACCTGCCGCCTATTGTGGTATCACTGCAAGAAAATTTGGATTTGACACATCACTCTTTACTCATTTTGGAAATGATCTTGACCCTGAATATCTTGAATATCTAAAAAATCAGGGAATTTCATTCAATGATCTTCAACCTCCAAATCTTTTAACAACCCGGTTTGTTTTGAAGAACTATGAAACTGATCGTGAACTGACTCTGCAATCAAAGTGTAGTGCTATAGACATTGAAGAAATAAAAAATGTAAAGGCAAATTGCTGGATAGTTAGCCCTGTTTTTGACGAAGTATCCATTGATATTCTGAAATATTTGGTTTCAACTGGCAACGAAAAGCAATTTGTAATGTTGGACCCTCAGGGTTTCACAAGAATTGTTGATTCTAATGGAAGGGTGTCTACAAGAAAAAAAATGGATATACCAATCCACAAAGTAAATGGAATAAAGTTAGATAGTCAGGAAATTTCCTGCTTTACAAATGGTCTCCAAGGAATGGAAGGGATGAAAAAAATTCGCTCCATTTATGAAATCGATTATGTGTTATACACACAAGACCAGGTCATTCATCTTCTTGAAGAAGGAAAACATTACTGGATAAACATACCCAAACATCAAACTCCTGATTCGACAGGATTGGGTGATATCATAGCATCGTCTTTTGCGTGTACCATAGTAAAAGAAAAAGATTCAGTCTGGGCATTTTGTTTTGCTGCAGGGGCACTAACTGCGGCTTTACAGACAAAACAGGTTGGAATTAAGAAGATACCCTCAAAATCGGCTATTGAACAGAACGCTACATATTACTACAATACAATGAATTTTGAAATACTTTAATCATAAATCAGGTTTAAATCTGAGTGTCTGTTGACTTTTAATAACTACAATGAAAGTGGCTATCTCAAGTTTAGGCTCAAGAGACGATAGTCTAATTGGCAAGATCAAGAAAATTTTAGACGATGAAAATATTGATTCAGAGGTAATAAAACGATCCGACAAAATGACGACTTCAAATGTAGACATGGTGATTACTGCAGGTGGAGACCGAGCAATACTTGATTATTCACATGATGTTAAGGAATTCTCTGTACCAGTCCTGGGGATATACGAATCTGATTCAACAGGATTTTTGGGACAAATTGATGTAAGTGATTTGAAAAAATCTATAAGCAGAATAAAAAGAGGCGATTATGAAATTGACAATGTATGCCGTCTTTCTGTTAATGTAGATGGTAAAGAAGTTGAACCTGTTCTAAACGATATTTCGCTTTTTCCTAGAAAAAGTGCTACTCTTATGGAATATATATTGAAGATTAATGGGAATGATCTCTGGCATGATAACAGTGATGGCGTAATCATTTCCACACCAATTGGATCGACAGCTTATTGTATGTCTGCAGGAGGACCAATGGTCTTGCAAAAATCTCAGGTCTTTGTTATTGTTCCCGTAAATTCTATGGACAATACTCGTAGGCCTCTTATAGTTCCTAATACCGATAAATTGGAAATTGAAGATATACTCTGTAGGTATCTATGTGAGGTAATATTGGATGGAGGAAAAAGGGTACCTGTTAGGAAAAATATTGTTTGTGAAAAACATGAATTTCCGGCAAAATTTGTGAAATTAATCAAGGATTCTCCTATGGATATTATCGCTAAAAAGGTAAAATTAGCAGAAGACTTGCTTGATATGCCTCCAAGTGCCAAGTTGATATTAAAGACCCTAGAATATGAAGGTGAGTTGAGTCAAAAAGACCTGAGCAAAAGAACGATGCTGCCAGAGAGGACTATCAGATTGTCCCTAAGTCATCTTATTCAACGTGGATATGTCAGGAAAAAAACATCCTTGCGTGATGCCAGACAAAAGACCTACGAGTTGAATCTAAAGCTCTAATACTATACGATTAATTTAGATACAAGAAGTTATGAACGCTTCAAATGCTTCTTCGGGTTTGCCTGGTATACTGCTAAATTCCGAATGATACTGAACAGCGAAAAAGAATTTGTTTGATGGAACCTCAAGAATTTCTATTCTTCTCCCTTCATCAGAATGACCTGACAACACCATCCCGCTTTCTTCAATGGTCTGCCTGTAATCCTGGTTAAATTCATACCTATGTCTGTGTCTTCGACCAATCTTCTTATTTCGGTATATGGAACTGGCTACCGTTTTGGGAACTATCGTTATATCATGGTTACCCAGTCTCATTGTACCTCCGAGGTCAACAGTATGCTCCTGTTCGGGCATGAATTTTACCAATGAGTTATTATTATGATTAAATTCCTGAGAGCTGGCATCGACAATTCCGCATTTATTTCTTGCATATTCTATTAGCGAAAGTTGAAATCCAAAACAGATTCCCAAAAATGGTATATCTTTTTGTCTAGCGTAATTAATAGAGTTTATTATTCCCTCACTTCCTCTAGCTCCAAAACCTCCTGGAACAAGGATTCCATCAAATTTGTTTAGGAATTTTACTTCATCTTTTTTGCCATTCTCAAATCTTTCGGAATCAATCCACTCAACACTTAATTTCTTGCCCAGTTTTGCCGATGAATGCAACAACGCCTGATATACACTCACATAGCTATCTGGTAAATTCACATATTTACCAACAATACCAATGTTTACATTTCCAGAAAAGTTAGAGAATGAATTCGCTACTTTTTTCCAGTCAGTCCATCTTATGTTACGGTTTTTTAGATCAAGCTTGTCGGAGATTACATCAATAATTCCTTGATCTTTTAATATTTGGGGAACGTCATAAATCGAAGAACAATCATGGCTTGAAATTACACATTGCTCTCTGATGCTAGCAAACATAGAAATCTTGTGCCTTGCTTCGTTGTTCAGTGGTTTTTGGCATCTAACTGCCAGTATATACGGGTGGATTCCAATCCTCCGG
>DASVGC010000238.1:0-5105 GCA_036379735.1 Nitrososphaeraceae archaeon | reverse complement strand
ATTATGCAACTAAAATTGCGCTAGATTATGATGCTATGCTAGTTGTGCTTTATGTAGTTAGAACAGATACGAATTTTGAAACTCCAACTCCTCAAAGTCATGTCATTGATTTTAAAAAGCAAGCGCAAGCATATCTTACGAAGATATTGGAGAAAATACACAAACAAGGGGAGAAAGATAGTATTGTAAAAGTCAAGGCCGAGATTATCGCTTCAATTAAAATTGCCGACGCTATTGCTCACTATGCCAAAGATAAAGACATTGATTTGATTGTTGTAGGACCCAGAGGACGCTCTAAACTCAAGAGTTTTGTATTGGGCAGTGTGACCTCAGATGTGGTAAGGCTAGCTGATTGTCCGGTATTAACTGTAAAGTGACAAAAGTGATGCATATTGAATCTAATTGTGTTTAGACGTCTAATTCTAGCGATAACCATAGTGATCCTAGGGGTCATCTTGATCTCAGTCATAATGGGAAAAATTCAATGAATCCATATAATAAATAGAATATTTACATTATAGTAATCCCCAGATAGCTTATTTTAGTAACAATTTAATTATATGACTTGAGTAAGCTAATAAAGTTACTTTTTGCCATGATCTTCCATTTTGACATAAACTGTATGCCCACAATCGTTACATGTAATGAAGGCGTTAACGTAAAGTGCGTTTGGCACATCAGTTAAACTAATTCCTGTCTTGGCGTCATCATTTGTTATGTTGGAAGAGCCACACCTTATGCAATTAAAATTAACTCGATTAAAATTTCCTAGCACTGTTTTTAATTCCTTCTCCTGACAGTCCTTACAATAGAACTTCTCTACATCTTCTAAAACCTTGGCTGTTATTTCGGTATATTTACCACAAGAGCTACAGGTATCTTTTTCATATGCCATTAACTAGGACCTGGTCAACTTTAATTGAAGACGGTTCTTCATTGTATAATATAGAATTTTATAATTTATAAAGATAGATTAAACACGTATACCTGAATAAAAATTATTGAACCCTCAGCAAAATAGTAGTGCGGTACTTTATTCTGATTCTGATTCTGATTCTGATTCTGATTCTGATTCTGATTCTGATTCTGATTCTGATTCTGATTCTTCGGACAGGTCTTCAACATCAAAGGAAATTGTAGCTGAAGTAGGTGGGTGTTCTTGACTTGATACCTCTACTTGTACGGACAGCGGTCCAGCATCTCCATTTTCTCCTATGGTCCAGGTATAGACAAATTCTCCCTGAGAATTCGTTGTTCCGCTAAATTCCTTCTCAAAGTTGTCCCCGGGATATATCAAATTCCCATCTATCTCAGCATTTGCTACCGCAGTCGAGGCCGAATCAGTAACAGTTATTGTAACAGTTTGTGAATCGCCTCTTGAGATAGGATCATTCTGGGGAATAATTGAAACAAGCAAAGTACCATCATTATTATTACTTGTTGAATCGTCAGTTATAGACAAATCAGAGGAAGGTACATTTGTTGTTTGTTCCTCTTCAGAGGGCACAGTAGTTAATGCTTCGTTGTTTTCCTCTATGTCATCAGTCGTAGACAAATTAGAAGGTAATGTGCTTTGCTCCCCTTGTGGCAAAACTGTCGTTTGTACTTCATCATTACTAAAATTAGGAACTCCATTTATGAACACACTGTACCAACGTGGAGATGCCGACGAACATTCTAACTTTGCAGTTATCTTGTTTTCACCTTCAACAATTGGTGCATAGTTAGCTCCTAGGACGAATTCCCACTGAGAATAATCGTTTATGTCATCAGAACCTTTTGCAATAGCAGGCTGATATGGCCGAAGATTGTTGACTATAACGGAGACAGAACAATTTTTTAAATTAGTATCCGATGATGTCCCGGATATTGTTAGTTCTTGTCCTGTACTTACATTTTGTGTCGTTATGGGATCAACTATCTTTATTGTCTCCGTAGGTATTGGAGATGTCAATGACTCGGATGAATTCTGACTGAATGATAATTGATTCGTTGAGACTGCAAAAATAGCATGAAAGATAAATGCTGTGAGCAAGGTACATTTTCCAATTTTGGTATTTAAAATAACGTCAGTTAGCAAGCACTATCATTATTAATTACAAAATATAATAATAAGTGGAGCCAACAAGTGTTTGTATGAGATCAAGTCGTATAAACTCATATTAATGACAAAATGAAAGATATGCGAGAAGTTTTTTCCGAAGTTCTAATTTCTACCAGCGTTGTGAAAATGAAATATCAACCAAGTATGTGTCATCATTGTAATTCATTTTCTTATCTTTGCTCGCAGGCCCAATAATAATACACGGGTTTATTCAAAACCGACTAGTAATTTGTCAATGTATTCTTTTATTAATGAATTCATTTTCTTCCTAACAAACTCTTTGGATATTTCATTTTTAGCATAGCTAAGTTCTACTGGATGACCATCACCGAGTAATCCTTCTTCAAAGATATGTATTCTATCATTCCTGGGAAAGAATGTAATCCTTCTTATAGCGTCTTGTTTTGACATCTTGATAGAATCCTTTAGTTCAAATGTGATACCTTCAAGTAAATGAAATGGTTTTTCTATGATACAACTCAAATACATATTTTCTTGTTTGCTTTCAAGGAATTTTTTATACTCTATCATAACAGGTAGAACAGTTTTTCTAATTATTTCATTAAATTCTTTATCAAACCCTGATTTTTCGCCTTCTTGATTTTCTATTTTTAATCTTTGCTGGTTTAGTTTTATTTCCAATTTACGAAGGGATGGACCTAACTCGTCGTCTAAGTTTTTCAATTCTAAGAATATTTGATTATCCATTGTTATAATATTTTTGCAAAGACAGTTAAGTAATACTATCATATGATTACCAAAAAAGGTTCAGAACTTTGGACATATCGACAATAAGCAATGATACAGATGTAGGAACTGCGGACTAGACAAAATCATGGTACCTAGGTTAAAGTTAAAGTTAAAATCTTAACCTTTAACCACAAGAATTAGCTTATTATCAAATTCAACTGCCAATGAATTTTGCTTCAACCTAATGCGAATATTATTGGCATATTCAATAACAGATTGTTCATTCAATATTTCTGTGTGAACTTCTAACCGAGTGTACTTTGCGGGCTCAAATTTTCCTTCGAAATATCCATCCAATTCAATTAGTGACATACTTCCATATCTGGAAGCTATTTCCTTGACGGCATCCATGTAACCTTCAGTCCTAGGTAGATAGAATTTGATTGAATGTGGTAGAACTTTGGTAATATACACTTCTTTGGCCATGAAGATAATTGGGAAACATTCTATCTAATAATTTCTCGTTTTACCTGTTGATGCCCTGCTGCTGTATATTATCAATCCAATCCTTATATGAAATGTTGCCATATGATATTCATGAGTGGAATAACAAATTGGGATGAGATCTTAAAAAAAGAAGCAAGAGGTCTGGATGATTATGATTTAGGTGAAGTTCAAGACCTGAATGAACAATTTGTAGAAACAAAAAGAGGAGTTGTAGATAAAGACAAGTTTTTTCTACCAAGAGAAAAAGTTGTAAAGTTCGATGGAAACAAAGTCTGGTTCAATGTTACTAAGGATGAAGCCAAAGCATACAAGCGTGATTAATTCATAAAGACTACCTATTTTTTTGCCAAAAAGTCTTTAGAGTTATAACTTCTTGGACAATAAATACAAAAAAAGTTTCTAAAAAGATTGAATAGCGTCTTAATACTGTTAATTTTTGCAATACCACCTTCGTTACTATCTGGTCCTCTCATTACCGTTGGCGAGATTAACAATGAGATTGAAGTGACTCCTCCCCTCAATTGGGAGCCAAGTCCGACTAATAATTCTACTACAATGATATGGTTTCAAAATTCTACAAAAAGTGTCTTTGCAATAATTAAGGCTCCTGACAACTTGCCAATTCCTGTATTTTTTATTGATCCTTTCATGACAGGATATTTGAAATATAAAGGCGTGCTAGAGTATGCAGATACAGTAGAATTTGGTCATGGAAATCAAGGTTACAGATATTTCCTAAATCTGTCTTCCCCTTCAGAACTCTTGAATTCTTCTACAGGATTAATACCAAAAAATGAGTTTCTACAAGAGATACCTCAAGGCTATGATGTTCCTTTTAAAGGGATGTTAATTCTAACACAGAAACATAATGATTTATTTGCAATTATATTTCTGAATCCGAAGGAGGAATTTGATTCTATGTTAAACGAGATCCAACCAACATTAGATTCAATTCAATTAACTAATTATACCAAAATGGAAAATTAAACTCGTACCTTTTACAAAGTTAATCCTATATCAACCTAGATATTTTGACCTCGTCTTGTCCTTAAACAATCCACTCTGTAATCCATTGGAATCTACTATTTGCTTCAGTATTATTAAACGAATAGAGACATTCATCCCTAACTTCACTTTCTTCCACACTGACTTGATAAGTCGAGAAATGTTTGTTGAATTCACTTATATGTGCTTTAAGTAAGTCCAAATTATCTATCGACACTATCCCCGGGTTTATGTTCGGTCCTCCAAAAAATACTAGATTCTTAAAGAACCCAGGAGCCGAAACATTAAACATATTCTTAAGATGAATACCCGCAGTCTCACCTTGCTCCCCAAAAATTTTCCGTATAATGTAAATGCCTTTCCCGAAAACATGGGCAGACTGTTCAAAGTCCAATATTCCATCCTCATTAATTTTGAGATTTAGACCTAATAGCAGTAACATAAATCGTTCAAGAGCCGATTGATTCTGCACTAGAATTGAATCATAATCTTGTAAATGATCTTTAAAGTAATCGACTGTCCATGATTCTTCTTTTAGCATATGATTAAATGCGATGGCCCATTGCGAAATATTATCCTGAACATACTCAGGGATTGAATCATACGTATCGTGTTTTACGATTTCTACTTTAGGACTACTCCCTTGCAATTCAACTGTTTGGTAATACCGTTCGATTATTTCTTTTACTACTGTTTTTACGTTACTACGTATCCTATCATTTTTGACTCGCATGACATAGTATCCCAAATTCTTTAGCGCTCTTTGACGGATTCTGTCAGGTGTCATTCTAAATTTCAT
>DASVGC010000237.1:0-2896 GCA_036379735.1 Nitrososphaeraceae archaeon | reverse complement strand
GTATAGAGTTGCCGTTCTTCAGGGGAGATTGTTTTGTCTTTTGATAAATGTTTGTAGTAGTTTACTCGAAGATCCCTCAGTGATCCTATCAATAATGAAGTTATTCCTTTTTTCTCCTTGCAAGTCCAGTATGTCGTATCTACAATTTTTTGCTCTGGGTCATGACGGCATGAATCGTGAGGACAGTTTACTGTTTCATATGATAGATTATGAACCTTGATGATACTTGGATACAGACTGGCAAAGTCAACTACTGAGACATTGAAGTGGATTCCGGGAGTGGGTTCTACTACAAGACCTCCTCTATACTTTTTTTCTTTTATTATTGCCTCAGTTGATGCCTGACCTTTAAATCGAAGATCCTCGCTATGAGGAATGAGTGCATTAATTTTTCTGTGTTCAAAAAATAGCATCCCTCTGATCCACTGGTTGACCCCAACTCTAGAAAGGTCTTCGATAGAAAGTCTGGAAATCCTGGCAATGACAAACAATAATTTCAGCAAAAGATTATCGTTAAAGCTCGTAAGCCTAAATGTCAATTCAGTATCCTTTAGACAATACTGAGCCAGCTTTTGAATTGGTAGATCGCTTATGTTTCCATCAAATTCAATCTTGCTATCGTTGAGTAGCGCTTCAGCAATTGCATTTAATCTGAATTCAGAATATTTATGACTGAATGCATAAATTTGAATAGATCTATTTTGAAATGTTCTGAAAAGATCAATGTGTACTCCGTGTTTTAGTTGAACTGGCTCGGCCTGGATACCTTTCTTGATAAATGAATCTCGTTTTACTAACATGGGGATTTCTTCTTTTGGTATTATAGTATGGTTTATGGGATCAATTGCTGGGTCTTGGGATCTTTCATAAAGATATGGTAGATCAAAATCATCACCATTAAAGGTAACTAGTACGCTGTATGACCAAATTATTTCAAATGTTTTTTCCAAGAGTTCCTTTTCTGTTTTGCACATTTCTGCTTCCGGAATTAGCGGCGTACCATCGTTAGGATTTTTGTCCTGTTCAAGAAGTAATACCTTTCTCAATCCATCATTTGATACAATACCAATCGCAGTAATCTTTCTATCATGTTCTCTAGGAACTGGCATTCTTCCTTCTTCTGAATCAACTTCAATATCAAGGGCAATTCTTTTCATTTCAGGGATGGGTTGATTCAGTAAATCCGCCCACTCTCTTACATATTCTCTATACTTGTCATTTCTTGCCTCCTTGCTTTCCAGAATTTTATCCCACAGAAAATTTTTTAGTGCGTTATGAACTATTTCAGACATTGAATAAGGATCTGAAACTATTTCATCTCCTTCTCTCTTGTAGTATGAACCAGGAATTAGTCTGGTATCATAAAGATAGTTTTCATGATATTTTATGTTGGCTTCCCACACATTGAGTTTTTCTCTAATCCCACCTTTTCCACCAATGGACAGAGGATCGGGAGCAATTATTTTTATTGCCTGAATCTCCTTGTCTGTCATTAAATCCATCTTTGGAATAGTCTTTAGCTCAAATTTTTTTTCGATTGCTGCAATTTCTTCAGCTCTTTCTTGATATTCTAGTTTGGTATAACAATATGGTTTGTGATCTGTCTTGTCTTGCCAAAAATATATCACGTGTAAATTAGGATCATAGAATTTTAATTGGACTTTTTGGTTTTCACCGGAATAAATTGCCGATATTAACATGACTCGAGTATTTTCAGGAAGCTCCTTCCAGTAACTCAAATGTTGTTTTTCTTTATCATTTTGAAGGAGTGATGACGACGATGATTGGTCCAAATTACTCACAGAGTAGTTTCAAATATGAAAAATGGATAATTATCTTTTGCTACTATTCTCAATTGCATTTGATTGCCTAATCAATTTTCTTGCATGGCTAAACTGTAATTACATTATTTTCTCTTCGTCTAATAGCTATAATGCCAAGAGCATATAGGGCAACCATCGGCAATGCAATGAACCACATTGTCACACCACTACCATCTGGTGTTATAATTGCACCAAATACTGTAATGATTATTATTGCGTATCTAAAGTTTCTCTGCCAGAATTTTGAGTCGGTCATGCCGCTAAGCGATAACACATACATTATGACTGGAAGCTGAAAAGCAATACCAAATCCCAATATGAATTGCAGTACAAATGTAATAAAATCGCTAACTGTTAGAAATGTTTCAGCGCCTATTGATTCACCATACTTGTACAGAAAGTTTAGAGTAAATGGAATTACAAGGACGTAGGAAAATACTACGCCAAGTATGAATAGCAAAAATATTGGTGATATTACTTTGAACAGATTAAATCTTGAAAATGACATTCCCTTTTTGTCATCTGTTCTTTCCAGTTTACTTTTACTAATGTCATCTTTATTTTCTTCTTCGGTCTCAAAATCCTCCTTGTTCTTTGATGGATCAAAGGCAGGAGAAATAAAGCCAAATATTTCTTTGATTATGATTGGCAGTGAGCATATCAACCCGATTAATAATGAAATATGAACTTGGGCAAAGAACACCTGACCGGGAGCAATTTGAATAAGCTTTACCCCTGTAGGAAGTAGAGTATCTTTCATGAAACTTGTTAGCTGGAGTGCCACATTATTCAGCGGGTCTGGAAACGGATAGTATATTTTGACATTCTCTTGTGAAATATCATCCTGGGAAGGAAATGAGAAGGGTAAAACTGTTGACTTTATGCTAAAACTCATTGAAAAAATAGTTATTATTGCAATGCATATTACGATATGAATTAGCCGTATTCTAAGTTCATCAAAATGCTCAGCTACCGACATTCCAGATGATGACATTACAATGTTCGAAAATATGCAATCTGGATATAATAATTATATTGATATTTGACCCATGACTGCCTCAATCCGTCCTTAT
>DASVGC010000236.1:0-4939 GCA_036379735.1 Nitrososphaeraceae archaeon | reverse complement strand
GCAAGTTCAATTGTTTCTTCATCAGGCGGACCTGGTTCTACATGTGGTGATGCAATTGGGAGTACTTCAGCAGTAATTATCAAGGCTCCACTATTTTCCAATCCTTCAAAAGGTTCACCTGTTTCCACCTTTACTCCTGCTACAACTTCTGTGTTACCTAACTTCACCCAAGCCGACCCGCTTGCCTTTTTGATAACGTCTATTTCAATTTCAATCGGCCTTATTTCATCTAAACCTCTTTCGTCTAGTCTTTTTCCTGCTGAAATTGATTCTCGCATCTGTTTTTTGCGGAGGTTTTCCACAATTACTGTAGATTTTTTTGACAGACTCATTCTTCTTTCAATCCCTTTTCATTGCCAAAATACTTTTCTATTAAAGAGGAACGTTGTATTTCATATACTTTCAAGCAACCACGTACAGCTTCCTCCAAACAAGTATTAAATTCGTTTGGATTTAATTCGCCATCAAGTTGCAATAGTGTTATTTTCTTTAGATTTGGCATATAGGCTACAGGCATGTCAGCTCCCCCTTCTTTGTCTTCGGTATCATTAATATCAACAACTATCTTATCATCTACCTTTCCCGCTGCACATGCTGAAACCATATCACGCATATTAATTCCTGCATCGGCAAGTGCAACAGAAGCAGCTGAGATACCAGCACACCTTGAGCCACCGTCAGCTTGAAGGACCTCTATGAAAATATCAATCGCAGCACGTGGATAATCCTCAAGTATAAGAGCAGGTTCGAGAGCCTCTCGAATTACCTTAGATATTTCTGTCTCCCTTCTTGAAGGAGCTGGACTCTTGCGAGTATCTGTTGAGAACGGTGACATGTGATATCTGCATCTTACTACACCTCGATCTGATAATGCCATATGTTTTGGGTGGACTTCTCGTGGACCGTATACTGCCGCAATAATTCTATTTTTACCAAATTCTATCAACGCAGAGCCGTCCGCATTCTTTACAACACCTACATTAATTTTTACTTCTCTTAACTCATCAATGACCCTACCGTCGGTTCGTTTTCCACTTTCGTCAATTAGGCTTCTACTTTGGACCATTTGAATTAATCATCCCCATCTCTTTATCATTATTGTTTGAATTTATTTCATCCTGATTTATTGTAGTATCATTAGCTTCACTAGTTTGAGATTCATCACCTTCTATCTCAGACTCTGGCACATTCAATAATTGCTTGATCCTTTGTGTAAGGTTTGATGTATGTGCCTCTACTTCTACTATATGGATTGCATTAATAGCAAGAGTAACTCCCTCTTTATCCTTTCCTGATACGACAATGATTCCATTCTGACCTATAGTTATCCGTGTGGAACTTGCCTGTTCGATTGTTTGAATCATAGATCCCCTTTTTCCTATAAGTCGAGGAACACGAGTTGGAGATATTTTCAACAATTCTCCAGTAGGTATTTTTCCCAGATCTTTATCCTGAATAGTAAGGATAGGATCCCTTGTCCTATCAAAAATAGCAATTCTCGCTACAATAACATCACCAGTTGATAACTGGCGCCCCATATCGTCATGTGCCGGTGAAAAATCTCTTCCAAAAATGTCTTGTGCTGGCAAATGAGCGGCAAAGCACGAATTGATATCAACGGACCAAGACAGTGACGAATGGTCAAGTATTTTACCTATGACAATATCGTTTGCTCGTGGGAAATATATTCCAGATAATGGGATTACCTTGGCCCCATCCTTATTAGATTCTGTAATTCCAATTCGGGTTGCGATAATTGAATTGCCATTCTTAAATACATTGACTAGTGGTCTCGAATTACCTTCAGCCACAATATCTCCAGGAATAACGTATTTTCGTTTAACTTCCTGCACAGAGTATTCCCCCTACACAGGAATTCAAAAATCTTTTATTCATAATTCTCCCTTTTTGGGAAGTTAGAACAGACTTATATTTTAAGTGTGGCGAAAAGAAAAGGCATTGCTATTTTTCTGAGACCTGTGCTGAGCCCTTAGTTGCCGTACCAATCCGGTCCAGAAATGAGCTTTTCAACCCAGCATTAAGGTTGAGAACAACTTGTAATGAACCGTCTGATAACCATTGTTCAGATTTGATATCACCAATACTCTTGAATACGCTAAATGATTGTCCCGAAAATTGTGCCGGTACAGTTACAGTCAACTCCAATATTTCTGACTTTAAGGGCAATAGTTTTCTCAACGGATCAATAATATTTTTAATTTGATCATCAATTCGCTTAAATGGATCTATGGCAACTCTAGCATCGTCAAGGACAGCACTAATTCTTGAGATTGGATGAGGCATGTGGGTTTTAGGATCCACAAAGTTCTTGTTGATATACTCCACGATTTGTCTTTTCTTTTCTTCAATCATCTTTCTGCGCTGATCCGTATTCATATTAAGGTCTCCTTTGGCCATGATTTGTTTTGCTATTTCAAATTGATCCGTTGTTTTGAAGGCCTTCATTAATTTCTCATCTGAACTTCTAGTGCCCTTGTTAGCATCCGAGTATATTTCATCTGAAATCATAATATTTGAAATGTCCATTTTTTTACCTAATTTGTATTCTAGTGCAGGATCTGGTTTAACCAAAATTTCGAATTTTTCATTTCCTGCGCTTAATCTTACAATTGTAAATTTATCAACCATGCTACTCTTAATATTTGAAAATATATAAGCCTACAAAATTGAATTCAATATTCTAAATATTCTAAAAAAATGAGAAAACAAAAAGAAAAAAGTTAGAGGTCCTTATTCGCTTACGTACGCTCGTTCTCCGTGTTGAGTTAAGTCCAATCCTATTTCTTCTTCTTTTGGTGTAACTCTTATGCCTCCAGGCCAGACCTTATCCATCACTTTGATGATTATTGCAGTGATACCCATAGTCCATGCAATTGCTGCAAATGCACCTACAGCGTTCTCATATAGCTGAGCTGGGTTGCCAAATACGAGTCCATCGTCTCCCCAAGAGGTAAATCTCTTTTCTGCGAATAATCCAGTGCAAAGGGCTCCGGCAAGTCCACCGATACCGTGTACACCCCAAGTGTCCAATGCATCATCCCACTTTCTACTGTTCTTGAACATAACAGCGGCGTAGCACGCAACTGATGCAATTATTCCAATCACAATAGACGACAATGGTGAGACGAAACCGGCTGCAGGAGTAATTGCTACGAGTCCAGCGACAGCACCAGACGCAGCTCCTACAGTTGAGGCTCTACCTGTATGTGCCCACGAAAGCAATGACCAAGTTACTACGGCCATTCCAGTAGCTATCTGTGTAGCAACGAATGCGCTTGAAGCGTTGGTAGCTGCAGCGCCAGCTGAACCAGCGTTGAATCCGAACCAACCGAACCACAGTAACGCAGCTCCTAAGACCACTAGTGATATATTGTGCGGCTCCATAGGAATTTTTCCATAGCCGATTCTCCTTCCGAGCATAAGTGCTACCACAAGTCCTGCCCATCCGGATGTGATGTGAATGACTGTTCCACCTGCAAAATCGAGAGATCCAAAGGCACCAGTCCATCCAAAGCCTGAATATCCGGTATTCATTCCATAATTGTCAGCTCCAGAGATTGACCATGTCCAGTGTGCAGCGAAGTCATAAACGAACGTTGACCACAGTATTACGAAGATTATGAATGCGCTAAATTTCATCCTCTCGGCCACAGAAGCCACGATTAAGGCCGGAGTAATAATAGCGAACATCATCTGGAATACCATGAATGTACCATGTGGAATAGTTGTTGCATAGACCAATGAAGGAGCGTCGTGAACTACATCAGCGAGACCAGCCCAATCTAATGTTCCAATAAAGCCATAGCCACCTGCGTCAGGACCGAAAGCTAAACTATAGCCCCACAAAGTAAATTGAACAGCAACTAGACCCGTAGTAAGAAACACCATGTGTAGCGTATTTACTGCATTTTTCTGTCTTGAGAGTCCGGCATAAAATATTGCCAAACCAGCGGGTGTCATGACAAGCACCAATGCTGATGAAGTTAACATCCATGCATGATCACCTGTATCGAATTCGCAAGCGATTAAGTCTCCTTCTGCAGTCAAATTATAATTTCCATTGGCATCAGTCATAAAGCAATTATATTTTGCAGCAGAATCACCTGGTTTGTAAGCGGAAGCGCTCATGAGGTAAGTTGATGTGACAGTGATTGTTGTCAAAATTCCAACTAACATAAAGATAGTGAGGTTCTTCCTAAACATTATTCACCAATATTTTAGAGAAGTATAAAAAATATAACAATATAATATGAAATTCTAATGATTCTATTTTTGTTCTCTTATTTTATTAATTAATCATAATTGGTTAAAATTATGCTATTATCATAAAGTACAAATTAGGATTTTTCATCTCCTTTTTGGACTAAAAACCATGGAATCATTGTTTTGTTCCTCTGGTTGACATGACCAAGCCCAATTGCAATATGAAGGAATTTGCAATGGCAGTGTATCAACTTTGAATCAGGATATTTCACTTTAATACTTTACTTTCCTATCTTAGTTCCTAGTTAAGATATTAACAAGTCATATCTGGTTGGTTTCAAAAACAATAACCGTTGTGACCATCAATCCGAACATCAATTAGAATGACATTACTATTGAAGGTATCATATCCTCAATAAATTATGTAAATCATTATTTCGTGAATTTCCTGAGGTCAAAAAGCGCAGAAAATGAGCCTAGTATTAATGATTCATTAATAGTCTTCCAAATAGTAACAATTATTATTCTCAATCTTCTTAAAATAACCAATCATTTCACACAAGAAAAATAATTCAGTGTAGTAGATTAAATCTGCAAAGGTATTGATCTCTCATTTTTCAATGCCAGTATTGAATAAATCAAATCAAAAATTTGCTCTGAAAAATAGAATAGCAAGCAAAAGCTAATCGATCAGGATTTACTGATGCCGTCTTTT
>DASVGC010000235.1:0-6294 GCA_036379735.1 Nitrososphaeraceae archaeon | reverse complement strand
CATTACACTATCTGCCAGCTTTGATTGGAGACATTTTATCAAAAATAGGTCGATTAAAAACATTAATTTATCATTAGAATCGAATCGATAGCAAGTAATTGTCCGACGCTGATGAACAACCGCGTACAAACTCTGACCCTGCATCTCATAACCAATTGGTTAGGTCGCTGGGGCTATTGGATATACTTATGGTTGGAATAGCTGCAATGATAGGTGGTTCAATCTTTGTTTTGACTGGACCTGCTATAGGGCTTGCAGGCAGTGCAGTTATTACTGTATTTATTATCAATGGTATAATCACATTATTCACCGCTATGGCATATGCAGAACTTGGATCTGCGATGCCTGAAGCAGGTGGTGGATATTTATGGGTTAGGGAAGGCTTGCCCCGACCCAATGCTTTCATCAGTGGATGGATGGCTTGGTTAGCTCACATAATTGCGGGGTCATTATATGCAGTTAGTTTTGCCTCATTCCTCACAGGCCTACTAGACATGGCAAATATTTCGCATGATCTATTGCTTTTGAACTTTATACCATTAGACAAATTGATAGCAGTCTTATCAATTGCTGCCTTTACATATATCAACTTCAAAGGCACATCTGAAACGGGCAAGACCGGTGTCATCGTTACCATAATTCAGTTAGGATTAATTTTCATACTAATCACAGCCGGCCTGTGGATTATGAATGGAAGTCCTGACTGGGAGATGAATTTTTCAGACTTTGTACCAATGGGAATTACTGGAATAGTTGCTGCAATGGGTTTAACTTTCATAGCGTTCGAAGGCTATGAAGTTATTGTTCAAACAGGAGAAGAAGCAAAGAATCCTAAAAGGAACATCCCCCGGGCCATTTTCATATCGCTGGGCGCAGTGATTATTTTGTATTGTTTAATTGCGTTTGTCTCCATAGGGGCAATATTTCCAGTCGGTATTGAATCATGGAAATACATTGGTGAAGGAGGTGAGCTCGGTGTAATGAAAGCCGCTGAATTAATGCTTCCTTACGGAGCGTTCATTGTACTAGGTGGTGGCCTAATATCCACACTAGCAGCGTTAAATGCAACTACATTTTCGTCAGCAAGGGTAGCATTTGCCATGGGAAGGAATTACAATATGCCAAATCAACTAAGTGCGATTCACAGAAAGAACAAAACGCCTTACAATGCTATACTAATTTCTGGTATCATTATGGCTATTATGGCTTATGGACTTCCTCTTGCACAGATTGCTATTGCAGCGGGTGTTATCTTTCTATTACTATTCACTCAAGTTAATATGGCTGTAATAACTATCCGCAGGATTTATGGAGACAAATTGGATTATGGTTTTAAGACACCTTTCTTTCCTGTAATACCTATAATTGGTATCTTTCTAAAACTTGGACTGGCTGTTTATTTACTGTTTACACAACCATTGAGCTGGGTGATAACGATAGTTTGGGTCGTAATTGGCTTCTTTGTTTATCGAATGTATACGTTCCGAAAAGAAATAGAACATTATGCACCAATTGTTACCAGTGAAGGAGATCTTGAGAGGAAAGACTATAGAATTCTTATTCCATATACACCTGAAGATCCAGATAGATTGTTGAAATATGCAATAAGAGTTGCAAAGGAAAATATCGGAGAGATCAATATCTTGCGTGTAATTACCGTACCAAAACAGACACCTCTATCTGCAGGAACCGGATATGCTGAAACTGCGAGAAAATCATTTGAACCACTCGATAAACTCCTTGATAAGGAAAACATACCAAATCACTATCTTGTAAGAATCTCACATGATGCAAACGAAGCTATATTGGCTACAGTCGAGGAGCAAAAAATAGATTTGTTGATAACAGATTTTGAAGCTTTTAGGAACAGTAAAAAAATTCAAACGATATTGACGTGCGACGTACTTACCATTTTATCTGAAGGAAATGAAGAATTTACATTCGAACCAAGCCGCAAATCTAAAGGACGTGTTGCTCAGAAAAATTTGGTTGTACTATACGACGGAGGAGATCATTCAGATGTTGTATTGAAAGCGACCAGTTGGCTGGAACGCTCAGGCCAATTCAAAATTAATGTTTTATATATTAATACTAAGAATGAAGATGAACAGGAAAAAATTGTAAGGATAACTGACATATTAAAACAAAAGGAATATCTTGAACAAGTTGGAATTGAATTTAACGAAATCACACTTTCAGAAAATGATCTTAAGTATAGTAATGAAGCGGCAGATACAATCCTGACATCATTGGGCAATTTTCAACCTGACGTTCTGATAACTGGAGCAAGTATTTCAAAATTTAGTTTCTTTACTGATCCTCATTTTCTAAACATGTTATATGAATTAAAATGTCCCGTTATTGTAGCAAGACATTTCTCCATTCCTGGTGTTCACGCAATAAAAACTCTAATTCAGAGATCAAGAATATTTATTATTGACAAGATAGAACTATTGAAAAAAAGTAGACCAAAAAAATAACTTTTAGCTAAAACAAACCCGTCATTTCCATATGGATTGTGGTTCTATGCCTTTAAGATTCATTATTCTTGGTTTTGCATTATCAAGATTTATATAGAATTAATCTACTTAGGTAAGCCTAATTGTTTTATGACACTGAAAAGAGTTATTGTTCCAAATCAGCTAATATGAGGTAAAAATGAATGAAATTTTTCTTTATCTCAAATAGAAAAAAAACTCTTCTATCAGTATTGATAGTTTTACTTGTTCCAAGTTTAATTCTTAATCCCATTTATGGGCAGCTTACTCAACTTAGCGTTAATGACTCCATTTTGATAAACCTTAACACACATAGAATTTTAGAGCAGATGAACTTGGTTCAAGCAAGTCTTACAAAAGGAGATAACACTCGAGCATTTGAACATGCGTATATATCTCATTCAGTAATACTTCCTTCAATTAAGGAAAAACTCAAAGAGATTGACCAGAATTCAACTGCAAGATTAGAATCACTATTGATAGATTTACCAATATTAGTAAGGTCTTCTACTCAATCGACGGAATTAGATAACAAGTTAATTGAAATCACAAGCCTTCTTAAAAACATTAATTCGAAATTTCTGGATACCAATAGTACGAATTACCATTCTATCATTGCCTCAACTATCATAGTACTGTTAAACGATACATCAAAGTATTACGAATTGTCTGATTTTGGTAACACTAAGGATCCCACCAATCAAGTTGAATATGAAAATTCTATAGGTATGGTGGATATTTCATATGGTTTGTACAAAAATATTTCAAAAACTTTTAGTGATTCGAAGCAACAGGAATTTGAATCATTCTTTACGGATCTAAAGAATTCCCTCGCGACCAAGTCTGAAGCGGAGGGCATTTCAAAACTCATAACTGCAATCCAAGGAAATCTCTCTGAAGAATCTACTGTTCAATCAGATGATTCTTTAAGAATTTATTTTGCAAATATTAAAGACTTGCTATCAAAAATTGATGGGGCATTAAAGAACAATTCGGATTATGCCTCTGCACAAAAATATGCTACTGCTGCATATTTGGACAACTTCGAATATATCGAGGTGCCCCTTGAAGAATTTGATCCAACTCTTATGCTTAACATAGAAATCATGATGAGAGAAGAGCTTCGTGAACTACTAAAGAATGGACAACAAGCACAAGCTTCTACTCTTCTATCCAATATCACTAGCAACCTTATCCGTGCGGCAAGTCTCTTAAATGTAGACTATGAAAATTTAGATATTAATGATACCTCAGAGTTTTCAGTTTCTAAAGTAGAGAATTCGCAACTAGACAATCTAAGTAATATTCAAGAGCTAAGTAAGGGTCTTGGTACATACTCTGGTGTTAAGAAGGGATTTGGTGAGAGTACTGAACCAGAGAGGATGGTACTACGTACAGATATTGATACCATTAGGATTAAGCTAATTGATCTCCTGGAACAGTATAAAGATGCACAATATGATGAAGCATTTGCTGCGTCGAGATCAGCATATCTTGACAGCTACGAATCAATAGAAATTCCACTTAGACCGATTGATCCAGACTTTACCCTTGATATGGAAATCAAGTTTGCAGAATTGCGGAATCTGATTCAACAACACAAACCTTACTACGAAGTTGAAGCAAAGGTTGCAGAAATTAGAAACGGACTGGATGAATCCGAGAGATTAGTTACCGGTACAGGGACTATAGCTCCTTCGCTAGCTTTTACCACCTCATTTTCAATCATATTCAGGGAAGGACTTGAATCAGCGCTCATAATTGGTGCCATACTTACTTATTTGGAGGCATCGCGAAATGCCCATTATAAGAAGCATGTTTATCTTGGAATTGTAATATCTATTATTGCAACCGTCATTACTTGGTATGTTGCCCAATTTGTAATAGAAATATCTGGAGCCAGCAGGGAACTAATTGAAGCAATTGCAGGCATTTCTGCTGTCGCAGTGTTATTCTGGGTTAGTTTCTGGATACTAAATAAAGTTGAAACAAAAAAATGGATAGAATTTGTAAAGGCAAAGGTATGGCAGGCTACAACAACTGGAAGTGTAATGGTCTTTGCCATGTTATCATTTTTTACAGTATATAGAGAGGGATTTGAGACAGTATTATTTTACCAGGCCATGCTTTCATTTGCAAAAAATATGGAAACCTTTGTACTTCTTGGACTTGTCCTTGGATTGGCTGTGATAATAAGCGTTGTGTTTATTATTAGAAAGCTAGGCAAGAGGCTACCATTGCGGGTATTATTTGGTTTAACTATGGGAATTGGAGCTTACATGTCAATTGCGTTTATAGGTAACGCAATTAGGGAGTTTCAAGAAGTCGGTTATATCACAACGACCCACATGTTTGGAATCATACCGAGATTGGAGATTAACTTGGCAACAATGACTGGAATTCATCCGACATTAGAAACAACTATTGCTCAGATAGTACTCCTGTCAATCTATGTCATTGGCTCTCTTTACATATTGATTTTACAGCCACGCAGGAAGAAATTAGTAGAGTCATCCAGAAAATCTATGGCAAATGTTAAGGATGGAGACAAGGCCTAATTTAACGGAAAGATCCATTTTTAGGAACATATTTCTAATATTTTGAATTTTCATAATAAATAAGAATGTGTTCAGAAAGTAATTGAACGGAACCTTAATAATTATATCCTGATTAAGATAATGTCGAATGTTAGGAACTGTTAACACGAATTCTAACGAAGATGAAGAGCTATTTTTGGGAACCGCAGAGTCTGAACACATTGAAATGTACTTGAAGGCAATATGGCATATTCGCGAAAAAAAGGAAAAAGTTAAAGTTAGTTCTATTGCCAAGATTTTGAACGTAAGGCAACCCTCAGTTGTTCAAATGCTTCATAAACTAAACGATGCTGATCTTGTCGAATATTCAAAAGGCAATTCTGTCATGAAATTGACATCAGAAGGAGAGCAAATTGGAGAACGAATGATGAGAAATACAAGGCTTTTAGAAGTTATGATGAACGAAGCTTTAAAAATTGAGATTGATGAAGAGATGGTATGCGGAATAGAACACCACATGAAGGATATATTTACTGATGCATTATGTACATTGTTAAAGCATCCCAGGTCCTGTCCGCATGGATATCGTATCCCTCCAGGTAAATGTTGCAAAAAATGAATCATTGAATCTTTCAGCATTTCTAATTAATATCATGGACAATTTTCCCAATCCTTCTCGAAATGGAAATTGGGTATGTTAAGTAAAAATAACGAATCATGGACCATGTTTCGCGGAAATATAAGAAGAACAGGTTCCATAAGAACCAGGCCATTGACTAGACCGTTACTCTACTGGACGATTGAGTTAGGTCCAATTATTTCATCTCCGGTTTATGAAGGAGGATTTCTGTATGTTGGTACTATGACTGGACGTATATTCTGCTTGGATATATTAAGAAGAGAAATAAGATGGCATCAAAACGTCGGGAGTCCTGTTGTTTCCTCCCTACTTATCATAGATAATATGGTAATCTGCGCAACATTCGATTCCTGGGTTAATGGCGATGATTCTGAAAACAATCTTGTATGTTCTTTCGATAAAAATGATGGGAGTATGATATGGCAGATTCGGATGAGGGGGGATGTTTTTTCGTCACCGTGTCCAGTAGGGAAAAATATTGCTTTAGGATCGATGGATCATAACTTGTATCTTCTTAGTTCAAGAGGAGAAATAATTTGGAACTTTGAAACAACTGGTCAAATTTGGTCTTCTCCCTCGTATCATGAAAACCTACTTTATTTTGGATCAGACGACGGGT
>DASVGC010000234.1:0-8786 GCA_036379735.1 Nitrososphaeraceae archaeon | reverse complement strand
TAGTATGCCAACAGCTTATGTTTTGATAAATTGTGATCTGGGCTCCGAAGAGGAGATATTGCAGGAGATTAAAAAACTCCCTGGAGTAAGTGAAGTGAGTGGAGTATATGGAGTATATGATATAATTGTCAAGATTTCTGCAGATACTATGGACAAACTCAGAGAAACAATAACATGGCATGTTAGAAGAATAGATAAGGTTAGATCCACACTGACCATGATAGTAATTGAAGGTCAGACAGGAAAGGACAAAAAGAATCAGCCAAACATGTTTTGAATATTTTTGATATTCTGAACAAGTGTGTGTACTTCGTCAGATGTGTTGAAGAAATGGGGAGACGCTCTAACTGCTTTTTTCTTTCCACCTCCAATAATATCTCTCTCTGCAACAACTATTCCGTTTTCTTCTAATTTGGATACCATAACTTTTGGGAGCACATTGTCTGTGTCAAATGAGACTATCGAGGATCTGAGCTTTTCATTTTCAGGCCCAAATATCGAAACACCAGGGATTGTTCTTAACTGCTCAATCAGTTCATTGGCTACTTTCATATTCATCTTTCTTATTGTTTCAATACCCATGTGTTGGATGTACCTCAGAGAGGATGCAAGCCCTGCAACTCCAACATAGTTTCTAAAACCAGTTTGAAATTTTTGTGGAGAATCAGCATAAACAAGGTTTTTTTCTTCAGTAATGATTGCTGATTCTCCTCCAACGTACTTGGGAATCAATAATGGGGCTGATTCTTTCTTGCAATAAAAAATACCAATTCCCGGAGGACCGCAGAGCCACTTAAATCCAGGGAAGGCAAGAAAGTCGCATCCAATTTCTTTTACATCCACATCAATGGTGCCAACAGATTGTGCAGCGTCTATCGAATATAGCAAACCGTGCGTGTTTGCAATCTTGCCAATTTCTTCAACTGGCATTATTGCTCCATTGTTGTAAAGAACATGACTAAGAGTTATCATCCTTGAATTCTTTTTCTTGGCGATCTTGTCAATCTTGTCAAGATCGAAGAACCCGTTTTTATCAATCTTTATCTCTTCCAATTGTACGCCGTGCTTTTTAGAAACATTCAGCCAAGGAAAGTAATTTGCATAGTGTTCATGAAGACCTCCACGGGCTATAATTACGTCAGATTTTTTCCATTCAAGACCTGATGCAACATAATTTAATCCCTCAGTAGTACTTTGCGTAAAGATTATTTCATCTGGCTCGCAGTTAATGAGACGACCCATAACTTTTCGAAGCTCATCCATAAGTGAAGTGATGTGCTCCTGAACAGAACTCGAGTCTGGTCCCTCTTCTGAGCATCTAACAAGGAAATCAGTGATTGACTTTATTGTAGATAATGGAGTTGGTGCGAACGACCCACAGTTCATGTAAATCTTTTTTTTCGTAACTGGAAAGTCCTTACGTATTAATTCTAAATCGTATTCCTTTTCTTTATCATAATCCATTATAACCCCTTTTGGTAATTCATTATAATAAAATTATGATTTCTGAAATGTTGGGTAATAAAGGATTCAATACTCTAATTTATGATGATGCCTATGCAAAAATATGTCTAATTGCATCAATCATATCAGAATTTCAGAATAAAAAAGATAGAGTAAATCATAATAAGATAGTTTACCTGGATCTTGATGCAGCATTTACCGCTTATGTTAAAGCCGGATTGATTCCTTCTGTAGAAATACACAAAGTTGACAATAACGTATATCTGTCTGAATCAAATGCCCTGAAAGTATATCTTCCATCTGAGGATGGGTTTGATGCTATCATAGTTGATATGATAAAGTCAATAAATGAAAGTTCCTTAATTATTTTTGATTCTGTAAACTCATTTTACAATCTTTATTATAATGGGATCATAAACAGCTCGAATAACATACTAAAAATTGGAAATCTTAACCAACTACTTTATTTTATCCTAATGTTGATTTTGAAGCATACCTCAGAATGTAATATCCCATTCCTAGTAACCAGCATGGTACGTTATAGGAGAAAGGAAATAGTAACAACCAATAGACTTCTTAGTAAGAAAAGTTCCCTGAATTTTTATGTCAAGATTAAGAATTTTAATGATCTTTCAGTTACAATACTCAGTGAATCAAAACAGAATCAAAAAAGTTTCATTATGAAGGACAAAGTTCTGAGATGGACTTGAACCATTTGAACCAACTAGGCACCAATCTTAATCTTAACTATATGAAAGCCTACGATCAATGCAATCGTAAGCAAAGTGAATCCTCCAGTCAAAAATGCCCATTGACTCTTTGATGATACCGCTTTTCCTGAGTTATAAAGCAAATATGCTCCGAACATCCCCATAAATAGTATCATAACAATAACAATCGTTTCGCCTATCGTTTGAACAGATCTTGATGGAATGATGAATTCTCCTGATCTTGCCCCTTCTATAATTGAATTAACCAATCCTGAAGCAAATGCGAAAAATGCAACTAGATACAATACCGTCGCAAGAGTAAGATATTTTGAAGTGCCAGTAAGCATCCAGTTACTAGTATAATGAATTATAATTAAGTTTATCGAAAATTCGAATCTGAACTCTCGTAATCCCTTGATCGGAGAAATCTATATTTTCTATACTCTAAAAAATTAAAGATAATAATTTTGGCTATTATCCTCTTCTGTATGTACTGGTATTATACTGTCTACCAGAGTGGTATCGACCCCTGCTGACTCCACCTCTACTATATCCGAATCTCCTTCTACTCTGACTATTGTAATTGGACGACCTTTGTCTATTAACTCTATTTCTACTAACATACAAAGTCGGGACTTCAATCCCTATTTCATCATTCAATCTCTTTACCGTTAGCTCTGTTCGCTTGAGAATCCTTGCAAAATCCTCATATCTACTACTTGAAACTAATGAAATTGCTTTACCACTTGCACCTGCTCTAGCTGTTCTACCAATTCTGTGGAAGTAAACCACTGGATCTTCAGGAATATCATAATTAATGATATTTCCAACCGCTGGGACGTCAATTCCCCTTGCTGCAATATCTGTAGCTACCAGTATATCATCACTTCCGTTTTTGAACCTGTTCATAGAATAATCTCTCTGTCTTTGAGATAAGTCTCCATGGATTGTAATAACTCTAAAACCTTCTCTATTCAAATCATCAGCTATTCTCTGAGTTCTTTGTTTTGTGGCAACAAATACAATAGTTTGTTGTCCTTTTTCCCTGTTTCTAATAAAATTACAAAGATGCTTGAACTTTTCTCGCTCTTCTACAATAAGATAAGATTGCTCTATAGTTTCTAGACTAATCTCATCTTCATTGAGTCTAATTTGTTCTGGGTCTTTCATGTATTCTCTTGATAGTCTTAGAATTTCAATTGGCATTGTTGCTGAAAATAGGCATGTCTGTCTTCTTTCATTTACATAGAAGAGAATGAATTTAATGTCATCAACAAATCCCATATCAAGCATTCTATCAGCCTCATCTAACACCACAAAAGTTACATCATCTAATTGAATCGTACCTTGCTTCAAATGATCGATTAGTCTGCCCGGTGTTGCAACAATAACTTGGATACCCCTTCTCAGCTGATCTTTTTGTATGTTAATACTTTGCCCGCCGTAAATTGCAAGGCTCCTTACTCCAATATATTTTGAAAATTTTCTAATTTCGTTGTTAACTTGCATCGCCAACTCTCTCGTTGGAACAATAATTAATGCCTGGATTGGACCTCTTGGCTTTATCTTGCTTATTAGAGGAAGAGAAAATGCAGCCGTCTTGCCTGTTCCTGTATGCGCTTGTCCTATCACATCTTTTCCTTTTAAAATAAGTGGAATAGATTGTTCTTGTATAGGAAAAGGCATTTCCATACCAATTTCTTTAACCGCCTTTACTATAGACGTATTTAGACCTAATTCTTCGAATGAAACCATTTTTTTAATTCACTTTTTTGTTTTGTGTTTACAAAAGTTACGGAAGATCTGGAAAGATTTTTCTTGTTTCACTTAACTTATCCGCCGTACCTTAAGTTAGCTTAATGTGCTTACATCGGAGATATAAGTGTGATGATACTAAAGCTTGATCAATACGTATTGAAACTTGTCGCTATCTCAATTAGTTAGTCTGTCAGTAAGTTGATGAGCAGACAAGTATCAGACTCGATAACTTAAATTCTACACAAGTGATAATAAAAAATATGATGGAGGATCAGGGTCAAAATCAAGATTTGAAGGAGAAGAAACTACGCGGTTCTGGTGGATATGTATTAGCCCATGTTACAGATGAGGAGCAGAAAAAGGGCAATTTAGGAGGACCAGAGTTATTCCTTGCAGGGATAGGACGACTTCCTTCTGACAGGCTTGTTAAATATCATTGTAACAAATGCGATAAAGATTATCAGGGATCACCAAATATCAGTTTTGAAAATCCTAATGAAGATCTGGGTGAAGGTGTTACACTCTTTGAGAAGGGTGAATACAAATGTAAAACTTGCAAAAGTACAATTGCACAGTATAGAAAATTTGATGCTCCTGAAGAGTCCGAACCTAGAGAATCCAAATCATCTGAAATATCAACTCCAGCTGAAATACCAGTTACTAAGAGTACTGAAAAAATTTCAGAAACAACTACCAATCCACCGCCATCATCTTCGATCGCACAAAATGAATTTATCTCTATTCAATCTCTCGTTGGAATGCCTGCCTATGATTGGGATGCTATGTTAATTGGTAATGTTCAAGAGATCGGTCTCAAAAGGACTTCTAAAGGAAAAATGGAAATAAATCTCAAGATTCCTAAAAAGAGTAATAATCAAAATATTGAAGTTGCTTGGAAAAGTATTTCTAAAATTGGAGACATAATCTTACTTGAAAATTCAGAGACTTCACAAACCACTCAACAAGGCATATGTCCCCATTGTAATTTCCAAAACGAAAATGATGCAGTATTTTGTTCTGAATGTGGTAAGAAAATTAGCAATGAATAGCTCTTGTCTTATTAACAAAGACAGATACTAAATACTGGCTCTTATGCAAGGCCCATCCTTACATCGACTGCAATTGCTCCCTTACCTTCCTCTAGTACCAATAGTGGATTCATGTCAAATTCTACAATCTCAGGAAAATCTGTAACCAGTTGAGATAATCGTTGGAGGCACTCGACGAGTACTTTTATATCGGATGGAGGCTGCCCTCTAATCCCTTTCAAAATTTTGTAAGTCTTGATTGATTCTACCATCTTGATTGCCTCTTGTTCATTAATAGGAGCCAGTCTGAATATCACATCTTTGAGAGCTTCTACATAGATTCCTCCAAGGCCAAACATGATTAAAGGACCAAAAAGCTTGTCGTGTTTTGCTCCAAGAATTGTTTCTCTTGCAGATTCTACCATCTGTTGGACGAGTACTCCTTTAATATTTGCGTCCTTTTTGTAATTCTTTGCGTTGTTAATTATTTCACTGAAAGAAGATGAAACCTGTTGCTTATTCTTCAGACCTACTTTTACTCCCCCGGCATCTGATTTGTGAATTATGTCTTGCGATACAATTTTCATAACCACAGGATAACCGATTTCTTCTGCCCTCTTTACACATTCTTCCTCATTTGTGCAAAGGTAACTCTTTGGCCTCGGAAATCCATAAGCATTGAGAACATCATAACCCTCTCCTTCTAGAAGATTTTTTCTTCCCTCTTTTCTTACATTATCAAATATTTGTTTGACCTTTTCCTTATCAACATTGAATTTTCTAATTTCAGGTTCTTTTTCTGCTATCCAAAAAGAAAAGTCATACATTGCTTTCAGTGTCTTTATTGCGGGTTCTGCATAAGGAAAATGTGGAATTCCACCATCTGAAAGTATTTGTTTATTTTCTGTTCCTTCTGCAAGACCCATAAGTGCTGCAAGTGAGGTTCTTCCAGAATTGGCAGTGATCTTTACTATGGTTCTTGCAAGATCATTATAATCCAAAGTAGCCGATGGAGTACACATGGTAACAATTGAGCCCACGTTGGGATTTGAAACAACTTCAGTAAGGACCTTTTCAAATCGATTAAAATCAGCGTCTCCCACAATATCCACTGGGTTCCTTGCCGATCCATGAGCAGGTATAACTTTCGCTATTTCTTCTCTAGACGCACTAATATCAGCTAGTTTCATACCATATTTTGAACATGAATCTGTAGATATTATAGCAGGTCCACCTGCATTTGATACAATGACAGTACCCTTGTCATTGTTAGGAATTGGTTGTTTTGAAAAGGCAGTGGCAAGATCAAAGAGTTCCTGCATCGAATCCACTCTAATTACGCCACTTTGCAAGAACAATGCATCATAGACCTCATCAGCTCCCATCAAAGCGCCTGTGTGTGACATGGCGGCCTTTGCACCCTCTGGAGTTCTACCAGATTTTATGACAACTATTGGTTTCTTGTATTGCTTGGTCGTCTTCCTTCCTATTTCCATGAATCTTCTGCCATCATGAATGTCTTCAAGATACATTATGATTACAGAAGTCTCAGGATCGTGACATAATAATTCTAGAACATCATTTTCATCAACATCTATCTTGTTTCCCATGCTAATTACTTTTGAAAAACCTATACCCTGTGCCATAGCATCTTCAACAGTGGCAGCACAGATAGCTCCACTTTGGGAAACGAGTGCAATATTTCCGTGTTTTGGTGTTATTTTTAGAAATGTGGAATTCATCATGTTTTGTTTTGACAAGCTCATTATACCCAAGCAATTTGGGCCAATAACTCTTGTACCATACTTCTTACAAATGGCTGCAACTTCCCTTTCAAGAGTTGCTCCCTGCTCATCAACTTCTTTGAATCCAGCTGAAACAATTATGGAACCTTTAATTTTTTTCATTCCTACTTCTTCCATCACTTTTGGAACTATCTTGTTTGGAGTGGCTACGACGGCCAAGTCTATATCATCAGGTATGTCAAGGACACTCTTGTACGCCTTGATCCCAGAAACATATTCATTAGTAGGACTGACAGGGTAGATCTTGCCTTTATAACCATTCTTAATATTTGTAAAAATTGCCCTCCCGATTCCGGGTTTTTCGGAAGCGCCTATTATTGCAATAGACTGTGGTGATAGAAATACACTCCTGTTGGAAGTCTCACTAGTCTCACTATGCGAATTCATAAAAATAATTTTGCCTACATAGTTATAAATGCAGTGATATTATAAGATAATGACATATTTCCGCCAAGATATATTAATTATTACGTATTACCTTGTAAAAATAGCTAAAGTAAAAATCAGAAATATTTCTGCCATTTTGAACAGTCCTTTCTATTTATTAGTAATCATATCAATACTATATCGTAGTAACGTCATTTGACTTCACTTTGCCTATCCCACTTAAATCTTTTGCAGTTAGGAATAATTCCTTATCAATAATTCTGTATGACCGACTCTTTTGGAAGCAACTGCATTGATAGATCGGTTTACATTAATTACTTGAGTAAGATGAGAGTAATTCGAATAAAGTTTTCTAATTTCTTCCGTATTGGAATTACTAAGTAAAACTTTACATCCTTTACCTGTCAATTCATTAAATATAGTAGCCAGGTCCTTTTGATCCTCTAGAGAAAAACCATTGTTGGTGTAATTAGTAAAATTTGCAGTATTACTGATCGGGAAGAACGGTGGATCAAGGTATACAAAGTCATTTTTCTCAGCTTTTTCAACTAATATTTTCTTGTAGTCACTAACTCTCAAATATGATCCAGACCTTTTCAGTACGATACTTATTTTGCGCAAATTGTCGGCATCGCATATGATTGGATTTTTATATCTTCCAATTGGAACATTGAATAAACCGTTTCTGTTTACTCTATACAGGCCATTATAGCATGTTTTATTTAGAGTGATAAATCGGGCAGCCTTTTCTATCTTGTTCAATGCTTTTATTGAATCTCGTAGATCGTAATAGTATCTTTTAGGAGATTTATTATATTCAATTTGATGGCAAATTAGCGCTGAAATAAGTTCTTCTACATTATTCTTTATGACTTTATACGCGTCAATTAATTCAGCATTGATATCAGAAAGGAAGGCGCTTCTATCAGAATCTGCTATCTGGAAGAATACAGCTCCTCCACCAAGGAACGGTTCGAAGTATCTGGCGAATCTCGTTGGGATGAGTCGGACTATTTGAGGTAACAATTGACCTTTGCCTCCGGCCCATTTTACAAACGGATGGCATCCAGGTGTTTGATAAAGTAGTTCGTGATTTTTCCCCCCTTCAAATCTCATAATGACATTCGAACTCGATCATTAATTGTAGAGTAATTTCCATATAAGCATTCTAAAATTTGAAAAGTTTACTCATGTCAATTCATTTATTCCTTGCATCCTTGGTCGTGTCGTTTTTCTTTACTTTATAGCCTGCTCTTGTCATTTGAATGTCGCATTTTATGCAAATTTTTCCTATTTTTGTATCTGTCATCGTTTCAGTGGGAGTTAGTTGATGACACATCGCGCAGGCTGTTAGCGATTTATACAGATTCAATTCAATATGATTTATAATACAAACATGCTATTTATCTGTAAAACAAATTCATTTATGAATTTCAGACAATACTTGATTATGTATTAGATGCTATATCAGGCGGAAACAATAATAGTTACAGGTAATTTGGTAGACAGATGAATTTACCTGATATTTTCAATATTTCCATCCATCTGATATGTTATTCCACCAAGTCCTATATTGCTTGGCATCCTTACCAAGCTCGTCTTTTATTCTAAATTCAATTGAATAAAACATATTC
>DASVGC010000233.1:0-5606 GCA_036379735.1 Nitrososphaeraceae archaeon | reverse complement strand
ATATAGTAGAATACAATCCATTGTTTGATATGAGCGTTGTATTGAACTTTCCAGTCATTTGATGCACAACTGTAATCCTCCGTTATTCATCCAGCGAATAACACTGGATGCTTTTCTGTTTCCTTATTTTCGTACCTTTGGATCTCTGGATAAGATGATTATGCTTAAAATAACAAATGCGGCCTGAAATATTTCAACTGCAATTGCAGTTTCGCTAATTGAGCCGCCTCTTCCGTTGATTGGGTTCCCTGGAAATCTCGTAACTATCCAAATTATCATGAAGGCCAAAGTCCCAGCAATGCCTACATAATACCATGCTTTATTCCAACCCATCAGAGTAGGGAGAACCCAAAATAGTTGAGCCAAGCCCCCGATCAAGAATAATATACCCATGTTAAAGTTTCTGTCTATCGCTCCGCCTGCAACTAAGTAAAGATGCAAAATTCCTGCGATAAGTGTACTTCCAGCAGCACTGGTTCTCAATACACTAAAATTTTGTTTCATACAAGTTCGTATTGAATTTGTATGTTGCATTATAAAAAAGAATCGGTCCTGATTTCTAGATTCAAAACATATGGCTTTTGATAATTCGGCTACATACAAATACATATAATTGTTAATTGTTAATTGTTACCTAATCAGATAACTTATGCTTGATTAGAATATTATTTGAATTCAAGATTTTTGTTTAGTATTTTTGTAAATCTAGTTTGAAGTAAAGAAAGATAATAGAATAATTAGTATGTTTTGAGCGTCAAAGCAGACAAATGGTTGGGAGGAAATTTATTTTTGATTGTTCTTGTCATCTGTAAAATTTTGTACCATTTCGTTTTGTCCATTATTCACCAATTTTGTTAAATCTTACAAGAAAAAATGTACTTTTACGAGTGAAATTTCATATATTTGTTCATTAGATGTATTATGTATGCATAAAAAATATAAGCGATAACGTGTAATTTCATTCGTGTATAAAATATATCCGAGTGTCTTCTTCCTGTTTGTTCTTGTTAGTTCGGCAGCAGTATCTGGTAATTTTGTAAATTTGGCTGCAGCGCAATCTTCTGACGTAGTAACGAATGTTACAGATCTTACGAGATTGGATGTTTCTAATGCTGATGTTGAGTTACAAAATAAAACCGTAAATTATCATGATCAGGCAAATGGATATCTCGTTTATCCTAATGCACAAGACGAGAACAATACCAGGAATAATAACGGCACTCTTCCAGGAGTCGTTATGATTCATGAAAACAAGGGATTAAATGACAATATCAAGAACATGGCAAATCTTTTAGCTAGGAGTGGTTATGTAGTGTTAGCTGTCGATCTTTTTAAAGGTGAAGTTACTACAGATCGAAACCGTTCTTCCGAACTAACCCAGTCCATCAGGGATAACCAAGATTTGGCCACTGCCAATCTTAAATCAGCGATAAAATACCTTACTTCACTCCCAAATGTTAGTCCAGATAAAATAGTATCAATGGGTTGGTGCTTTGGAGGAGGACAATCATTGCAGCTTGCGCTAAATAGTCAGGATCATCCACTAGCAGCTACGATCATATATTATGGTCGTTTGGTAACGGACAATGCAACTCTTGCAAGTATAAAATGGCCGGTACTAGGTATATTTGGAGATCAAGATACTTCAATACCAGTTGACTCTGTAAAAGCATTCGAGTCGGCATTAAACGCAAACAACATCCCAAATGAGATACACATCTACAAGGGAGTTGGTCATGCGTTTGCAAATCCTTCTGGTGACAATTACGCCCCCAATGAAACTAAAGATGCATGGGATAGAACATTATCATTTCTTGATAAGCATCTGAATATGTAAGCCAAGTGGTAACATCATCTACTAAAAGATAGCCATTTCCACTACAGGGCTCTAATGGTCGGATGCAATTTTATCTATTTTAATTAATATGAATCACAATCAATATCCTCATGTTTCTATACTAGTTTTTATAAGTGAATATTACAAGAGAGAATAATGCATAAAAAAAGTTTTGAATCTATAGAGCCAGAACCAAGTGAAAAGTACAAGGACAAATTCACCGGGGATTTCGTAATCAAGAATGTGTTGGAAAAGAATGATTCAAATGAACAGGAAATGTATCATGTGACGTTTAGAAATGGTTGCAAGACGCGACCTCACATACATGCATCAGATCAAGTACTGATAGCTACGGAAGGGAAGGGTATTGTAGTTTTTGCCAAAAGGATAATGATTGATCCCGAGGAAATTACTAAAACAGAGATAGAAATTGAAAAAACTGTCATGATAGAAAAAGGCGATGTTATTTGCATTCCATCCTTTATCTTACACTGGCATGGATGTAGAAACAAAAACGAAGACTTTACCCATATTGCCATTCGTAAGAGGACACAATTAGACAATATCTGGTTTTAACTCAAATACGGATTTGATAAAGTTTTAAGAAATGAAGACGCCGCATTTTTATTTCTTGTAATTCAAGTGCAAGATTAGAGAAAGTTAGCAATTCTGATAGAAACAATTATTATTTCACTTATTCTTTGGATTTGTATGAAGTTGATGCGATTTGTATTTCAATCAATAGTCATTATTTCCATCATTCTAGCTGCAATGGGATCCCAAATTCAATTGAATGCTTCAACAACTTCTGGGTCTAACATAACGTTATCTGAAGAAAGATTTGTTGGTCAGAAAACTGAAATGTCAAATCCAGCATCTCCTACTGTAACGCCTCACGGCAAAATACCTCATCAGATAGTATTCGCCTTGCCCTTAAGAAACGATAGCAAGATTTGGACAGGCACAGTAACTTTTACTGCAAGTAAGCCAATTGAAATTGAAGTATTACATCTATACAAGCCCCAATCAGTAATAGATGCCGATCATGGAGAACCGTATCATGCAACTCTGCCTAACAATAAGACAGTTGCGATTTCAACAATGACAATGTTTACAGATACTCCTCTTAAGGTTACAGATACGCCAATAAGTGCGGGTTCACTTCAATTTGCTGGAAGCGCCCTGGTATTTCACAAGACTAGCGGAGACCCATTTACCGTTACTTATACGGTAGATGCCGTAGCAAGGGAACCCAATAGATAGAGTTAGAAACAAGTAGTTCACGATTTTCAATTAGCTATTAGGAGATGCGAATTATCTGTTTGCAAGAATCGAAGGGACTTGTTCTTTCAATCGCCTCAAGGCTAACAATAAATACTTAGGATGGTATGAATTGAACATGGGAAAATATATTCTGCTTCTAAATTGGACAGATCAAGGCATAAGGAATGTTAAGGATACGATTAAGCGAGCTGAATCCTTTAGATCCTACCTTGAGAAGAGAGGTGGCAAACTATCGGATATACTCTATACTTTTGGACAATACGATATAGTCGCAATTGCAGAGTTACCAAGTGATGAAATAGCCATGTCGGTTTCTCTGGGTACAGGCGCGTTGGGCAACGTTCGCGTTACAACTCTTAAAGCGTTCAATCTAGATGAAACGAGAAGAATAGTTGACGAACTGAAATAGTCGTAAATCAGTTAATTATTTATTTTTGTGTTCATAGGTTTAACGGTATATTAATCTGTACCACCCTACTAAAAATAAAGTAAATAATAAACCAGCCATAAAACCAAATACCCCAAATACGTAAATTTGAACGCCGCTAATCTTAGATTGACGTTAAATGGTTACCAAATAAGATAATATTATGAAACAAGAAGTCAAGAAAAGTGGGGTTTAAACGTATTCTTGTATGTTTCCCCTTTAGGGTACAAGAAACCTTTTTACGCATTTCATGCCAGAAATGCGCCTCGTGAGGTTCCTAAACGACGTTTATCAATTGCCTATCCTTACGATGGAGAATATTATGGCAGGAATATTGGGCGCATTGGGTGGTGCAATATTAATGAGACCACAACCTTGATTGGCAGCAGATACTGACATTACTGTATTTATGACATCATTGGTCTTCAATGGCATAATTGCTTGTGATACAAGTACAATTGTATCATTTTTTACATTGATTGAAGCACGAGTGTTACTATTTGCTACAAATTCACCATTTTGACTAAGCCACAAATCAACATTACAAGTTGTAGTACCTGAAGTCTTTCCCACCTGACCTGCTGCCACTATTAGGTAGGTTCCATCTTGATTGACAATCACATCAGCACTGTTTCTAGTGCTACTATGGGTAATACCCCCATTGATGTAATCGTTAGAGTCTAAGGGAACATAGACTGATTTAGTAGCATTTGGTTGAACTGATTTAGTATGCGATAATTGTGCGGCTGGTGTAAATGCAGCTTCTTGCGCGAATGCTAGCGGTGCAATTATTATCAGAGACATAGCGGCTAAGCCTAAAATGAACACGCCTAAGGTAAACACTTTTTCGTTTCTTCCGAGTCTCAACATAACGTTATTCTAGAAGTTATAATACTTAAGATTTAAGGGAAAAATGTTATGTATAATAATTCGGAATTTTGTTACCATTCCGTATATCCAGTTAAATAATTGTAGACGAAACTATAAGTCCAAGACTCCAAAGGTACAAGGCCTCAAATACAGAAATACCGAAGAAAAAAAAGAAATACGTAAGGGAATTAATTAACGATAAAAACCTTGACTTTTACCTTTTGATTTATCTTTAAAGTTTTTAATTTCGCCATATTTCTTTTCATAATCAGAAATTGTTTTTACACACATTTTCACAAAGGATTTTGCGTCCGAAGGCTTCATAACAACACTACATTCACGAAGTATTCTAGGTTTTGTTTGCTCCTTTTTAGGCTGCTTTGATTCAGTATCAACTGTATATATCATAAATTGAATCTTGCTTTGTGAAATAAGACTAACCACTTCTTTAGGATGTATATTTCTAAACTTAGGGTGTGCGGCAATGTCTATATCAGAAGACATGGATTTAGTACCATATACTCCAATAGATATTGTTTACTCAACTTTTCTTGTTCGAATTACTCCGTGAAATTACTGTGGTGCCTTCCTCTAATTCTTTTATTACATCATAGTCGTTTATCTCGTTTCCATGTTTATTGACGTAATTCTTTCATTTTTCCTGTCTTATCAAATCTTCATATTTATCTACAGAGCAAAACTCCTCAAAAAACCTCAAGAGTTAATAAAGTTCTAATAATATCCGATTGAGATTTAATTAAAATTCGGTATACTATCAAATACTAGTATAGGGTAACTATTTTAATATACATGTGTCAAACCAAATATATCAATCAATATTCTTTCATCGTTGATGCTATGCTTGGCAAAATAGCGAGGAAATTGAGAATATTTGGATTTGATACAGTTTACGAGTCTAAAATTGACGATATGGATATTTTGAATTCATCAAAATACCATGGTAGAATAGTTTTAACAAGTGATAGGGCCTTATTTAGAAGGTGTAAGAAAAAGGGATTAGATTCAATTCTAATGGATAAAAGTACAGAGGTAGAAAATCTTGTTACTATTTTTAAGTCCTTAGATATTGAGTATATCAATTCACAAGAGTTGCCCAATTTTTGTACTTGCTGTAACGGCTTATTATACACAATTATTGATAAGAATTCGATAAAGAATAAAATTCCA
>DASVGC010000232.1:0-13233 GCA_036379735.1 Nitrososphaeraceae archaeon | reverse complement strand
CTGATGTTGAGGTATCAGAAGATGTATCTGATGTTGAGGTATCAGAAGATGTATCTGATGTTGAGGTATCAGAAGATGTATCTGATGTTGAGGTATCAGAAGATGTATCTGATGTTGAGGTATCAGAAGATGTATCTGATGTTGAGGTACTATCAACTGTGGTATCATCATCTGCATCTTGAGCCTCAGTGGATGTAGCAAAGGTCGTATTAGAAGGAACAGTACTATTTGAAGAATACTTAGTCTCAAAATAGCTCACGTCATCAACGCAATGAATAACTTCGCGATCAGTAAGACTGTCTCCTACCTCGGCTGCTAAGTCTATACAGACTTTCATATTATCGTCTGCATCATCATAAATATCTGCAGCTTCCATGGATTGTATAGGAATTTCTTCTAAATCTTCATCGCCACTTCTAACAGCATTTGCAAATTCTGCTAAATCATCATAGCTTTCTAAAATTTGTTCTTCCTTATGCAATGCCTGTACTGGAATATTATTGTCAATAAGGAAAAAAGCTCCAAGACAGATAATCGTTCCCAATAAAAGAGATACCTTTGTCATAGGCCCTGTGTTCATCATATTTCAAATTCGAAATTATCATAATTAAATCTTTTGAAATACTTATATAATCTCGTCTATGCCTTTTTGGTTTTTTTTACTAATGTAAACGCTTATCAAAGATAATCTAAACAATATACCAATTTGGATAGTAATTCCTATCTCACATAAAATAAACAATGAAATTTTCTTCACATGAAAGATAAGCTAACCAGATATCATTCGGAACAGACTTAGTGGAACTCTTCAATGCCAGAATGATGAAACCATACCTGATTGCATGCGCAAACCATAAGTCATTACTCTAAGTTACTATATTCAAAACTTCGAGTAAAGTTACTTCTTTTGATTTAATGGAAATCATAATATGGTATATTGAGACTTCTTTACCACATAAAAGTAAATCTTGTGTCCATTAATACTTAATTTGACATAATAGTTAACAACGCGATCTCAGTTTGAATATAGCATGCATGAATTTTCACAAATATAGTTTCAAAATATCAACAAGTACAATTCTTAAAGTGTTTTGGAAACTATCAAGGTTATTGTTGTTAGAACTTTTTTCATTTTTCTAATTTCCATGTAAATAGATTTTAATTCATCCTCAGTTGATGCTGATATCCGTACAATTATGTCATATACTCCGGATACCGGGGAAACCTCCTGGACACCATCTATCTTTTCCAGCTCCTCGACTACTTTTTCTGACGCAGCAAGATCGCAACAGATCAATACATATGCATTAACCATAGACATAGTATAATATTACAGGGTTTAAATAAATACAACACCTTTTGTCATATCGCTAGTGATACACACCAGAACTATTACCTTGGATTCAACCTTGAGGAGTGGAAATTAATACATTCTATTACTTTTTGCAAATTATTGTTCTCAATTTATCAAAACATTCCCGAGATATTTTATAAAAGAATGGATTGTTAGTATCTATCTATCTATGACAAATCGAACTATGGAAAGAAAACACAAACAATTTATCGAAGAAATGAATGCGATTGAAGTTCGTAATATGATAAATGAAAAAACAATTGCAATCCTGGTACTTGGTGCTTGTGAGAATCATGGAGATCACATGCCATTTGGATCGGATTTTATTTTTCCAACAGAAATTGCAAGAAGAATAGCTACTAAAATTAGTAATGTTATTGTCCTTCCTGCCATTCCGTATGGAGTCAGTCCTCATCATGATAAATTTCAGATGACTATGAGTCTTAACCCTGAAACGATGGGAGGGATAATTTGTAATATTCTTTCAAGTCTCGAGCAGAATAAGATAAGGCGAGTTCTCATAATAAACGGACATGATGGTAATATTGGCCCAATAGAAATTGCAGCTAGAACTATGAAAAATAAAAACCCGGATATGATTATCGCATGTTTGGAATCTTGGTGGGTTTTGGTTGGCCAGTTAAAGAAAGAGCTATTTGAGGTTTGGAATGGATTGGGTCATGGTGGCGAGGCAGAAACATCTGCTGTTCTTGCTGTGCGCCCAGACTTGGTAAACCTCGACTCTGCTCCAAAGGACGTGGTCCCAAAATTACCTGAAAACATCAGAATATTCTGGAAATTTGACGAACTAACTTCTACGGGGGCAACAGGATCTCCTCAGAAGGCGACTATCAAAAAGGGAAATGAAATACTACAGTTACTAGAAGATGTCTTGATTTCCTTCATAAAAGAAATGGAATCAACAGATTGGAAATATGGTATATATCTGAAATAGTGTTTTTACTTATTATTCCTAGTATGCGCCAGACTTAATTTACGTCAATGTTATCATTGATGCACTGTTTGTTCCCAGTAGACTATTGAATCAAGAATTACTTTAGTGTATACAGACTGAAATCGCATTCTTCGCAAAGATAGTAAAGGCTGTCAAAGTCCGAACATAAAGTCATGACGTTGTAGCATCTTGGACATCCTATTTCATGTTCAATTGTGTCGCTGGCTTTTCTTTCGGCCTCACGTTGATTTCTGATCATAACGTATTGTGATTCTAATGCTACTGTTTTACTCATCCGTTTATTTCTAATTGTTTTGTGTGAAGACACGCTTGAATGTTCATGATTATGATTTATAAGATATGCATGACTTGAACGAGAGGGGGAGGATGGGAGTAATTTTTCTCTTTTTACCAAGGGCCTTCACGATGAATATAGTGTATTCAATTCCAATGAACAGGGTAAAATATCATAGAATTCATTATTGAATACAATTGACTCTTCGAGATGACGCGATTAATTTACATAGGATGCTGAAGGGAAAAATCGAAATTCGAAGTAGAGTTTCACTGGATAATGCAGCTGAAGAAAGAGGAACTTTAGGATTAATTTATACTCCCGGTGTAGCGTATGTAGCCTTAGAGATTAGTAATCACAAAAAATTAGCATACGACTATACATCAAAGTGGAATAATGTTGCAATAATTTGTGATGGAACAAGGGTTCTAGGTTTGGGTAATATTGGTCCAGAAGGCGCCTTGCCAATAATGGAGGGAAAGTCTGTCTTATTCAAGGCGCTAGGAGATATTAACGCGATCCCTTTGTGCATTAATACCCAGGACAAAGAAGAAATAATTAGATTTGTTAAATTAATACAACCTAATTTTGGGGCAATAAACATTGAGGATATCGAATCACCTAAGGTTTTAGAAATTGTTGAAAGACTAACCAAGGAAGTATCGATACCCATTTTTCACGACGATCAACACGGTACTGCCATAATCACTCTTGCAGCACTGATAAATGCACTCAAGTTAGTAAAGAAAGAGCTGGGTACAGTTCGTGTAATTATCTCAGGCTCGGGATCAGCGGGATATGGAATATTCAAGATATTACAAACAGCAGGTTGCAAGGACATAATTGTCACTGATACTAAGGGTGCAATATTTGATGGAAGAGTGGATATTACTTATCAGAATCCATACAAAAAAGAAATATCCATCAACACAAATTTTGGCAAACTGAGTGGGCCTTTAAAGGAAGTAATCAAAAAGTCTGATGTATTTATCGGAGTTTCTGGAAAAGCTGGTATTTTGAAGGAACAAATGATAAAATCGATGAACAAGGATGCAATCGTATTTGCCCTAAGTAATCCGGATCCGGAAATAATTCCTATTCATGCCTTACAATCCGGCGCCAGGATAGTTGCAACAGGCCGATCCGATTTTCCTAATCAGATAAACAATGCGGTAGTATTTCCTTCAGTTTTCAGGGCACTATTGGATCTTAGAGCAAACAACTTGAGTGAATTTATGCTGGTATCAGTGGCACATGCAATCGCGAGCATAGTTGAGGATGTTCACCTTAGAAATGATTACATAATTCCAAAAGTAGATGACCCGAGAATACTTCCCATTGTTACAAAAACCATAAAGAAAGTACTTGGTAGACATATTAAAAAAAACATTCGTTCTAAAACAGATACGAGAAAGTAATTTTCAACTGCTTTAAATCTAGATAGACGATGATTTTTCAACAAGAATATACTTTACTTCTCTGAATCGTTATCGAGTTCTTGTATAACCACGTTCGTATCATTCCAACTATTCACTTCGCTACTATTCCAATTTTCAAAATGAATTACCTCAGAAAGGATCGCTCTTTTCAACCATCCTGATGTTTCTAAATCTGGTCTACCCTCAAATTTGTTTACATATCCCAAACAAAGGTACGCTATCGGCTTAACATGATTAGGTATACCTAAAATCTTGCGTAAATCTTCAACCGAGAGAATACTCACCCAACCTACCCCAATTCCTTCAGCCCTTGCTGCTAACCACAAGTTCTGTATCGCACAACAAACACTATATTCCCCTGTTTCAGGTATTGATGTTCTCCCTAAAATAAAAGGACCAAACTTTTCAGGATCGTATGTCACACAAATATTGATGTCAGATTCTAATATTCCTTCTAATTTTAGCTTGACATATTTATCTTGTCTTTCTGAATCGTTATCAAGCAATGGAATAGATTTTTCCCGTTCTTTCATGAAGGATTCTTTAACCTTTTGTCTTGTGGTTTTTTTCTTAATTAAAATAAAATCCCATGGTTGCGAGAAACCAACTGATGGAGCATGATGAGCTGCATTTAAAATCCTAACGAGAATGTCATCTGGAATTTTCATGTCAATAAAATGAGACCTGACATCTCTCCTAGAAAAAACCGCCTTGTAAAGACCCTCCTTTTCAGTTACTGTAAAAGAATCAAGATCGCTGGTCATTTTCTGTCAATTATGTACGTGATTATATTTTTAGCTTCAATAACAGGAATGCCATGTCTGGTGCGACATGGAAACTTGAACATGAAATTGTCATCATTACCTTATCAATAAGACTGCGCATTGGCAGTGATGTACAATTTTGCTTGACACACTTCCCAATATCAGTTGTTTAAATTTTCCTAGACCTCTACTTCCCATGATTACTAGATCGAAATTCTCCTTATTGCAATAATCCAAAATCACCGAAGCCGGATTTCCCTGAAGAAGAAGTGTCTTGATACTTAATCCCTTTTCAGTGGCAATTTTTGAACACTTTGATAGTATCTCTTGATTTTCTTTTCTGTAGGCTTCTAACAATTCACTTAACAATTTTTCTGATTCAATATGAGTTATTGGAACTTGTTCCATCACGTTAACCACAGTAATATTTGAACCCAATTTTTCAGAAAGCAGTAATGCTGCATCAAGTGCCCTGTAGGAATTATCCGAGCCATCAACAGGAACTAGGACATTTGTAAACACGAGAGATTATTAATTGACTTGTGTCTAATATATGTAACATTAGATATTCTATACCATAAGTTAGTAAATCAGCGTTAAGTTTGGCCAAGAAAATGAGAATGAGAATTAAAAAAAATTGGACTTTTTCAGATGCTAATTATCATATGCATAGTCTGAATCTTCGAAGCATCTAACTACCTCATAGTCAGCTAGATTGTTTGAAAGATCCTGTCTGTTTTCTATACATATTTGTGTTTCAAGATCTTCTTGAGTGAAGATTTTTGAATTTTTGAATTCGTCCCAATCCATTGTATCGTCGTTATCCTTTCCATTGTCGATATCCTTTACTAGTTCTTCCATAGTGTCGTCGTCGTCCCAGATATCGGCATATACTTGTGGACCCACGGCACTAATTAGGGCTCCAAACATAAAGGTCAACAACGAAGCAAACAAAAACATGCTTTTCATTGGTTGTTTCTTGTTCATTGGTTCTAAGGGTTAGATTCATCATAAATAAATTAATACATTACGATAATCTTATATATTAGAATATTTTTTGAATAATTAATACAAATCCTGGGCATTTTTATATAATTCCTGCAATTAATACTATACTTTAATAAGATATTTTCTATGTTTTGTTGATTTTCAGTATAGAAGTTTAGATTATTGACTACGAATTTAGTTCAAACCTACAAACAACTAGGCGAATTTTGTAGATTTCAAGGCAATTTAGTCAATAAAGTTTTACTTGATGTAAAATATTTTGAACAATCTTAAAGAACAAAATGACAGTAAACTAGCTATCATTTAGAAGTTATTATCTAGTCAAAAGCGCTTGAGAACTTACGCTGGCTAAATTTGTTGCAATCAAGATCTTATTTTTATGTACTCATATGCAGCTGTAGAGTTTTCAAAAGCATATTGTACTTTTTGAAATTGTTCACGGAATCTAGACACTGAGCTAGCAACTTGTTTTGGATCTGACTTGTCTATCACTATTTGCTTGATAAATGCTGCAATTTCTTTCATTTCATTTTCTTTCATGCCCAATCTAGTTACCTCAGGTACTCCAATTCTAACGCCACTTGGGTGCATGTAATGTTTACCAGATTTGATATCACCTGGAAGGAGTTGTCTATTAAGAATGATGTTTGCTTTCTCTAATTCCTTTTCAATAGTTCCACCATCTCCAAATTTGGAAACGTCCACAGCCAATTGGTGCGATGCTGTGTAACCGCGTTTCTCTCCTAAAACTGTAAAACCAAAACTTGCAAGTGATTCAGCAAGAGTTTTTGCGTTTCTTATGACTTGTTTTGCATATTCCTTTCCAAATTCTAATGACTCTGCTAGGGCTATTGCTTTTCCTGCTACGTGGTGGAGGTGATGACTACTTGTGTTACCAGGAAATATTGCCTTTTTGATATTATCTGCATACTTTTCTAATGATACAATAATTCCTCCTTGTGGACCCCATAGAGTCTTGTGTGAGCTCATAGTCATCGAATCTGAACCTTCTGCCATTGGGTCTTGGAATTCGCCTCCAGCTATCAATCCTGCCACATGAGCACCGTCATAATTGACGTAAATATTGTTATCATGCATAAAAGTTGCCAACTCTCTTACTGGATGAGGAAAAAGAAACAAACTTCCTCCGAACATCGCGATAGAAGGTTTCTTACCATTTGCAATCATTTCAGCGACCTTTTTCTTGGTGGCATCTACATCGATTGTCATATCTTCTTTTGAGAATGGATAATGTTCTATATTGAGACCGTGAACAAGCCCTGCAGTTCCAGAATGTTCCTTTTTGCCATGAGAAATATGTCCTCCACTGGGGATAGATGCTGCTAGCATATGGTCTCCTGGATTAGAAAAAGCAGAATATATTGCAAGGTTTGCGACCACACCTGAAGTGGCCCTACAATCAGCAAATTCTGATTTGAACACCCTTTTTGCCAATTCATTGCAGATTAGTTCTACTTCATCGATATAGATACATCCAGCGTAAACCCTTTCGCCAGGCCATCCTTCCGCATATCGATTTCCAAAGTCTGAAACTATTGCCTCTCTTACCGCAGGACTGGGAATATTTTCGCTTGCAATTAATGGAATAGAAGATTTGAACCACGTGTGATGTTTTTCAATAAGATCGAATACCTTATGATATGATTCTTTAGCGTCCATTGTGATATTTATGGTGACTTTAAGTTCCTAATTTAAAATATTGGTTGTCATGTTGAATATGTTTTTACGTTTCTCGTTAGCGGATGACTCTATTTTGTTATTTCACAACTTTTAATTTACTCTAGATTAGACTCATTCTGATGGATAAAAATGACGTTAAATGTGCCATGTGTGGTAACACGTTAACTTTTAGGTACAAATCTATGGAGCAGTGGAATATTTCAGGAAGTCTCTGTGGCATATGTTATGAGAAAAAGTTAACTGAGTTCTATATTTCTCCAGATCGTAAGGATATTGTGAAAAGATAACGCTTGAAAAAAAACAATCTGGATAGATTTGCTTTAGCTTTTCTTGATTTATCACCAATGAAATGAAAAAACAGAAAATCTAACGGTAGGATTTTTGTTTTCTGCGCCTGGCTCCAGATCCACCGAACTTCTTTGATTCTGTCTGCCTTGGATCGCCTGATAGCAAATGCCTATCAAATTCAGTTATTCTTTTACGAATTTCCGTGCGAATGCTTCTTGCAAATGGATGGTCTTTAGGATCTCTTCCACCCTTACCAGCACCTGTCAGCGCTCGACAAATAGCGACCGTACTTGCAAATGCTTGACCCATAAAACCGCCGCCGTGAACCTTCACACTAATATCCACTTTATCTCTATAGTCGCCAATCAGTTTTAGTGGAATAAGTACCAATTCCCTTGCTACTTCGGAATTTATTAATTCAGCTGGTATGTTGTTGATTCTAACTTTTCCAGTTCCTTTTGAGATCGTTGCCACTGCCCTACTTGATTTTCTCTGACCTGGATAAAGATCTATCTTATTCATAATTGTCCAACCCGTTCCAACCTATCTGTTTTGATAATTCGCCAAGTGTAATAAAGTATGACGATGGTTTCCTAATTTTGGAATCTTCAAATGTTTCAAGTTTTGTATTCTTAAGCTCTGGTGGTATTGAGATATAAACTCTCAACCTCTTTAAGGCTGTTAGACCACTAGATTTCCTTTTTGGTAACATACCTCTTACCATCTTTGTAATGATTTTGTCAGGTTTTCTTGGATGAAATGGACCGTGTATGGGATTTGTATTGGATGCAATTTCTAGATATTCTTTATAGATTTCAATAGTTTTGTATCTATTTCCTGAAATCATGCTTTTTTCTGCATTGACAACTCTGACATGATTTCCTTTGAGTAAAAGTTTTGAAACATGAGAGCACATTCGCCCAGCGATGCAATCCTTCGCATCGACTGTCATAATCTGATTAGGTTTTTGTTTTTGCTCAGTGACTTGCTTAACCAATTATTCTTACCCCCTTGCCATCCGGATATTTGTTTATCAAGTTATCAAGAGCTAATATTTTTCCGCCCGCGTCTAGTACTTTTCTTGTAGCAGCCTCAGAAATACCAAAACACCAAATCGTAAGCTTGTGACTTATTTCTCCAGAACCCAATATCTTACCGGGTACTATTACAACTTCTTTATCTTTAGTAACATGAGCTAATTGACCAATGTTAACTTGTCTTCTGTTGGATCGTGACCTTGAAAGCTCTTTTAAAACAGCTTTCCATATTGGAACTTTATTCTTCTTTAAGGCATTTCTTAGTGTCCAAATTGTATTGCTCAATGTATCAGGAAACATGAAATATTCTCGCTATCCTTAAACCCCAAATAAACCTATACCTAAATATTCTTTGGCAATGATAGCGACTGAATAACACTATCAAAATCCTTGATTTTTGATCCGAGTATTTTAGCTGCCTCTATTACTATCTCTTCTGGAGTCAATGCGCCATTAGATTCTATGACCAGTATTGAATCTTCTTCCTTCTTGCTATCCTTCACAACAGCAACTGAGGTTGGCTGCCACTTTGCATGTGATTTCCCTGTTCCTAGCCTTGCATATGCCTCAAACTTTAATTTTTGACCTGGAGCCAAGGATACTATGGGTATTTCGCTATTTACCGGTTTAACAACTTCATCCTCGGATATCAAATCTGCGGAGGTGATAACTCTGGTCTTATCTTGAGATTCGGCATCTAAAACCAACAAAACTCTACACTTTGAGCAACCAAGAGTGCTCTTGCAGTCACAAACATCAGGCATTACAAACCTTTCAAGATCAGTCCGTAAGGGAATAAGTCCCAGTCTATGGGCAACAGCCTCATCATGCATTACAGATGAGTTTTCAAGTATTACTACATCATCAATTGCAAAAGTAGGAACTTGGCTGATAGATAATCTTCTTAATGCATTAACATATTGTCGTGGAATATCACTAAATTCAATAACTATATGATTATTATCTCTTTCAAGAATCTTAATCGTGTCCAAAGCGTCCACGAAAATTTATTTACGAACCCTTAAAAATCTACCGAAAATCATATTCCATTCAATTGTCTTGATTGTTAAAATCAAAAGATTAATGCCTCATATCTATCATAATTGCTCAATTGAGCAGCCAGACAATCCTGGAATACTACGGAATATCTCCCTATGAATTAGAGGCCATCTACAGCAGTCTGGCCAGATTTTCTGGAGTTGATGAAAAAAAGTTGGATAGTTCGAAATATCTAAGTCTGCTAAGTATCGAGTTTCCCGTTTCTTACGATGATAATTTTTTTCAATTATTTGGTCTTGATAATTGGCAGAGGATAAAGTATATTTTTAAGGAAATGAAGCGAAGGAGAGGTAAGAAAGATTTCAACCTAAGCTTGTCATTTTCTGGATCTACGGACAGTAATTCAAAGCTGGTCTTTTCATTAACTGGAGATATTGGTGCTCAATTTGAATACGCACTTGAAAAAATACCTCATATGGTGGACTCTGTAAACATGAAAATCAAAAGCTTGGAAACAAACAGACAAGTTGTGTTATTTACATATGACGTATCAACTATGAAGTGGGTAATATCAGAGAACTTCTAATGATTGCAAAGACGGAAACAAGATGCATCTTGTGCTTAAGAAAAGCAATTCAGGATAAATTTTGTGAATATCATTATGAAGCATTACAATCGCTAAGGGATCATTATCAGGTTTGGAAAAGTAGTTATGGTGAAATAACCTGGTACGATTATCTTACTAGATTGCAGGAAATAAAGTATACTGGCAAGTGGGTCAATGAAGTTATTGAAATTGAATTAAAAAAAATAAAAAATGAATGAATGAGATTATGTAATTGGATTTACATTTCTCCCATACCAGGAGGCATTCCGCCAGGAGCACCGCCAGGAGATTTGCTTGAAGCTATTACATCATCTATTCTGAGGATCATGGATGCAACTTCGGTAGCTGATTTTATGATTTGCTCCTTTACGCTGAGTGGTTCTACAATATCTAGCTTTGACATGTCTACAATCTTTGCGCTTCTTGCATCAATGCCACTCCATTTTGATCCTTTTGCTTGTTTGGATCGGAGCTCTGTAAGCGTATCTATTGGATCCATTCCAGCATTTTCTGCTAAAGCAAGTGGAATAACTTCAAGTGATTCTGCAAACTTGTCTGCTGCCAATTGTTCTCTTCCAGATAATGTTGAAGACCACTCCCTTAGTTTTCCTGCAACAAAGGATTCTGGTGATCCGCCGCCTGCAACAATCGATGGTTTTTCCATGACATCTTTGGTTACCATTAGAGCATCATGTAATGAGCGATCGGCCTCATCAACGACTCTCTGTGAACCCCCTCTAATGAGAATGGTAACAGCCTTTGGATGTTTGCATCCCTCGATGAAAACCCATTTGTCGGTTTCAACTTTTCTCTCTTCCACGAGATCTGCAGAACCAAGATCCTTGGAACCCAAATCTTCAAGATTATTAACAATTCGGGCACCTGTTGCTCTGGCCAATTTGGTCATATCACTTTCTTTGACCCTTCGAACAGCCAGGACATTGGATTTGGCCAAATAGTGCTGCGCAACGTCATCAATGCCTTTCTGACATATAGCTACATTGGCACCTGACGAAATAATCTTGTCTACCATACTTTTTAGCATCTTATTTTCTTCTTCGAGGAATAACTTCATTTGATCTGGTGAATTGATGTTGATTTTGGCATCGAATTCTGTTTTCTCTATTTCTAGAGCGGAATTGATTAGAGCAATTTTTGCCTTCTCAATCCTTTTTGGCATTCCGCCATGTACAACTTCCTTGTCAAGTACGATTCCCTTGATTAATTTGGTATCTCGTAATGAGCCGCCAGCTTTCTTTTCAACCTTTACATCATCAATATCTACACTGTAACCAGATTCTTTTGGTTCAGAAACCTGTAACGCTGCATTAACTACCACTTCAGATAACTCATCAGATTCCTTGGACACAAGTTTGGTCTGCATCGATGTTTTAGCTACCTTAATTAACTCAGCTTTGTTACCACCGTCTATTTTCTGTGCAATTTGATTAAAGATTTCAATGCTCTTTAATGCACTCTTCCTATAACCATCAACAATAATGGTTGGATGAACATCTTTTGTGATTAATTCCTCAGCCTTTTCGATCAATGCTCCTGCCAAAACTACAACTGATGAAGTTCCGTCTCCTACCTCATTGTCAGTAGCTTTGCTTATTTCCACCATCATCTTTGCCGCTGGATGCTGAACGTCTATTTCCTTCAATATTGTTGCACCATCGTTGGTAATCGTTACGTCTCCTAGTCCATCTACTAACATCTTATCCATCCCTCGTGGACCAAGTGAGCTCCTTACAACTTCTGAAATCAACTTTGCTGCTGCGATATTATTTTTTTGTGCGTCGCGTCCTTTAGTCTGACTTGCTCCTTCTTTCAATATCAATACAGGCATACCGCCTGCTGAACCTTGTTGAACTGACATTTATTACATCATATCTCCTAAAACTTAATATAAAATCCAGTTTCGGGATATTTTAAATTTCCGACACGCAAAAAATAAGAAAAATAGAAAATCTATGTAAATAATTGATCGAATTTGCCTTCCATCAAGTCAGAATAGATTTCTTTGGCTGGTTTGTTCTCCACCTTAATTCCGCTACTTACACAAGAACCAATAATTTCCTTTACGCTTGATTTTATGGTTGTTGCATACGAAACATCAATTTTCATTTTAGCTATTTTTACTATCCCTTCCATGGAAATATTTCCAACATAGTCTTTTCCTGCCGTACCAGAACCTTTTGATACATTTGCTTCCTTCGCTATTAAAGCAGTAGTCGGAGGTACGCCAACTTCAACATTAAATTTTTTTGTATCTGGATCGATCTCTACTTTTACAGGAACTTTCATCCCTTGAAATTCTTTGGTTTTCTCATTAATCGTATTAACTACCTGCAATACGTTTATTCCCATGGGTCCTAATGCAGGTCCAAGTGGAGGTCCAGCACTAGCTTCGCCGCCACTAACAAGAGCAGAAATAGATTTTTTTTGTTCCATATCAGACCATTTTTAGATTTATGTTCTTTAATTTAATAGTTATTGTAGTCATCCTACGTGGATTTTTTCAAATAATTTGCATCAACTGTAACGGGTATCTGATAAGGAGAATCTAGCAATAACACGGTTGCCTCTTGCTTTTCATAATCTACCCTTGTTATCTTGGCCTTCATGGATTTGAATGGTCCAGCGATGACCTCGACTGTATCATCTATATTCAATTCTGATACCACAGGTCTTTTTACTAAATAACTCTCAATATCTTTATAGGGTAATTCTCCACGGATCTGCCCCTTGACATGTCTAACCCCAATAAGAGCAGCTCTTATTGG
>DASVGC010000231.1:0-2469 GCA_036379735.1 Nitrososphaeraceae archaeon | reverse complement strand
CTTATTAATATTCTTTAGAATTTCAAATCTGAAATTCATCATTGAAACTAGATATCAACATGCAAATCATGAGCACGTAGAGGATATGATTATAAAGGATTTTCTTTTTACATAACAAAGTTGATAGATGAAACGTACCTGCATCTAATCAGTGGTCTTGCCTTCCTTTCAGGTTCAGTTGTATTATCGTACTTTAGTTTAAAATCTAAAGGGAGAATAAGATTATTATCAATAATGTTTTTTATTTTTACAATAGTCCATTCGCTTTACCATATGACCTATTACTTTGATCAAGAATTACTGTCAGAAGTATTTTTGGGACCGTTGTCAGTAATAATTTTGATTCTGTTTGGCATTTGCTATTTGTTTACAAGATCAAGACAGGAGATAAAAACTCTTGAATGATGTTTTACTATTTTTGGAAAAGAGCATACCGTTATTACTCTTAATTTCACTTGCACTATTTAGCTGGTCAGCTATAAGTGCGAAGAGTATTAGAAAATTTCAATTCCAGATGTCAATATTTATTATTATTTGGATAGTAGGTGAGATTGTACGATTCTTACATGAAGAAAATATATTTACCTTATTTGGAATGCATGATTTAGGAATAGTATTACATACCATCGCCATGGTTTTCTTTTCGTTAATGCTCTGGATCAGGTTTTATTATTCAAGGAGGAGTGGTAAGATGATGATCGAAATGAAGTAATAATGATTTACATTGAATGATGTATTGAAAAAAAATGACCCCCAATCTTTCCAATCAAATCGACATTCTTTTCTACATCTATTATTATTTCGTTTTGCTTGTAGGAAATTACTATGCTTTTGAGAACACTGTGAAATGTCGTATATTTTTTGCCCTCAGCCGATATGTTGATTTTGTCTACAACTAATAATTCCTTATCTAACAACCATTTGATTTTTCGATATACGGTCGTGTAACTTATTTCACTTTCTCGGAGTATGTCATTAACAGATTTCGATGAGTGCATCGATAAATTTAGTATTTTCAACATTTCTTTATCTGCTAATGCACTCAAGATAGACGTCTTGAGTTCATCACTATTAATTATCGTCAATTAACCTTATTGACAAGTAATCATTTATTAGATTTTTCATCCATGTCAGATGCGTTTAACTAGCATAAATTTTTGTATATTAAAAACTATCAAAGTGTTAAAGCATTTTGATAGGATCATTTTTCGTTTGATTTTGATTTCTTAAAAATCTTGATTTGCTTTTGGACTTCTGATTCCAAATCCTTTAATTTCAATGGTTTTTGTAGAAAACCATCAATGATATTGTTTTTGACGTATTCCTCAAATACCTTGTCGTTTACTTCAAATGCAGTCATGAGTAACGTTCTTACCAAGGGATTTTCTTTTTTTATGTTGAAGATTAGATCCATGCCATTCATATCAGGCATTCTTAAGTCTGAGATAACAACGGCATAATTGCTTTTATTCATTCTAATGTGTTCCAAGGCAACCATAGGATCTGTGAACGTGAATATCGATAATTCTTTTATCTTGCTCAATGCATCACGAAATAGATTAACAATATCTAATTCATCGTCTACAATGGCTACTAGCCATTTCTTAACCACTGAAGATTAACAACCTTCTGATCATTCGCTTTGATTCCTGAAATTATTTATTCATGTTATGATCCTACCTCTTAATAAATAATACAATCCAATTGACTGATTTGTCTTTGTTTCTCAAATGAATACAGCCAATTTGGAGCCTGGCAGTATCCCATTATTAATGGATATAGATTGTAAACATGTTTGTCCCTTGTTAGGCAATCAATGCTTTTCTATTGTCTAATAGCTGATAGGAACCATTTGGGAAGTATGTTGTAATTTACTTTGACAAAGTAGTTAAATGCAGAATCCAAAACATAAGTTTTAGCCCAATCATCCTTAGATCTTATTGATCTACCATATGCTTGAACCAATCTTAGTGCAGTCTGCCAATAATACCACTCCTTGTTGATCTTCCTTTTCTCTGATGTCCATTTGTCAGCTATGTTTGGATAAGGAACCTTAGTAATTATCTGAAATCTAGACAACTGATCTTTCAAGTCAAGTCCGGTATGAAGTGATGGAGAAATAAGCACCGTAGGTTTCTTACTTTCAGCATGTTCTCTTATGACTTCATCTCTTTCGATTTCTGGATCTGTCAGAATCAACCTCCTTGAATTGGTTTTGGAAAGATTGTCCTTGATGAAATTTAGCTGCTCATAAGAACTTGTATGAATTATTCCTTTGTCGTTACTGTGTATATGCATGATATTATCTATCGCCCGAGATATCTTTGACTTTACATTCGTCTGTTGTAAATTACTAAAATTAAGATACTCCACGCTAAGCGGAAATATTGGCCTATTCTCTATTGGAAAATCTGATTGTATTTGAATAAATTGAGTACTATTGTCTTCAGAATTTAGACCCAAGATTCT
>DASVGC010000230.1:0-2507 GCA_036379735.1 Nitrososphaeraceae archaeon | reverse complement strand
AGTAAAATTTTGGCTATCAATTTTACCCAAATTGCAAAGGTTTTCCACAATCAAGATTTCCTTATTCAATAATAATTTATGTACTGGAAAATTATTATCCGATCCCCTATCGATACTGGGCGAGTCAATACATGCAGCGTTTACTTTTTTATTGATTAAATATTCAGCGGCATCTTCTGAAAGACCTGGACTGTGACTGAAATAATATTCCTTGTTTACCTCGTTTTCCCACGAAGTAGAAAAAACAACAGAATCACCCTCCAATATCTTTACATTCGATGCTTCTATTTCAGCTGCAGTTATTAGTTCATCCGATGCCTTGGTTATTTTAACGAGAATAGATCTCGAAATAAATCTGTCGATTGGTATTTTGTCAATTGATGATACACCATTAATAAAATGAGACGGCGCATCCATGTGTGTACCTGTATGAGTACTCATAAAGATCACTTCTGAATGATAATTATGTATTTCCATTTTGTTCCAGGTAATAAATTTAGGTAATGGTGAACCTGGAAAGACTTTGGTATCAGTACTTATCTCTCTAGTTAAATCTAATATCATCGATGCAATATGTAATTATGATTTATTGATATCTCTTTTGCCCTTGCGACCGGATCTGATTATTCCATTTACGATGATGATACTCAAGAATCCAAACGTGCCTATCAAAACATAGAGGGCACCTCTATGAGCTATTTCTGTTAATTCATCTATTATCATTTCCAATGGCATTTGAAATTGATATAGATATCAAATGAACAAATAAAATATTTACTATTAATCATTAGTCAACTTATGAGCAATCAAATAATACGTAATTGGAAAGTATTGATGAGTAATATAGATTACTAGTATAGATTTGCAAATATAGATTTGTAAATGGGCCTTTTTGTTTTATATTGTTTTCAGCCAGGTCCAAACTTCAATTCCTCTAATAGCACATTGCTTTCTTATAATTTGCCTTGCTCTTCTAGCAGCTTCTACTTCGTTCATAGATTTTGTTCTCATATATTGTACCAATAACTCCTCATAAAGCTTTTTTGCCCTATCTTCAGAAAATTCTTTGTAGGGCTTTTTACTCGACTCATCTGCTATTTTTTCTGATTTCTCATTATCTTGAAATTTTGATTTAGATTGATTTAATCCTTTTAATTCTGCATATTCTAATTTACAATCAGGGCAACTATCATCAAAAAAATTCTTGTGGATGCTACATGCAGACAACTATACTGTATTAGTGAAAGTTAGATTTAAGGAAAGTGTATGTGATTGAGCAGCCAAAATAATCCAAGTCAAATCAAATCAACTGTTAAACTGATATTATGTGGGAGTTTTTGCGACTTTAAATTTTAGAATGAGCCTAGTAATAAACAAGTACAGTAATGATGAAACTATCAGACTAGGAATCGTAGAGCCTATTGTTGGTAATTGGGATAAATAAATCGGTGAAAGTTGAGAGAGTAAATAGTACGTCAGGGCACCAGCAAACCATGCAACTATAGCAGGATAGCCTATCTTGATTATGTTGTTACCATACATCATATCATATTGGTATTTACCACGTCTAATTACAAAATAGTCTGTAAGAAGGACACCAAAAAGAGGAATAAACAATGCGCCTATCAAGAACAAAAATTGTTCGTATCCTTCAATCGATATAAAAATAGCCAAGATGGTACTTATAGCTGAAAATCCAATAATTAGATGTCTTTGATTTAGATTATGAAAGATATTTTGGGAAGAAACTGCTGCCGAGTAGATATCTGCAAAAGCGTTATCTATCTCATCAACGATCATAACTAAGAGAATAAAACCAAATAATATTGCCTGAATAGATATTATTATAGATGAAATATCTCCAACTCCAAATAGTAGTCCTCCTACATAAAAAATGATATTTGTTATTGAAAATCCTACCAGAGTTCCTATAAATGCACCCTTGCTTGTTTTGGCGAACCTATTGTAATCTGAAACAAGAGGCATCCAGGAGATAGGCATGGCAATCACAATATCTAATGCAACAAAAAATGACATATCATTGCTTTCTTCAGCCATCACATTTGGAAGATTTTGAAACAGTAATGTAGCTAGGATTATTGCTGATGAAGCATAAACTATCCATATCGCAAACTTTGATAACCACTGTTTTACAACAAACAGAGGTCCAAAAATGCCAAGCAAGGCAATAACAACTCCAAATAAGATGTTCCATACAAAAGTAACATTTGTATTTGTTAATTGTTCAGCAGCCTTTGAAAGTATCAAAATTTCAAATGTAGTCCAGCCAATGAGCTGTACTATATTTAGTACAGCGGCCAGATACGATCCATACAATCCAAAGGCTGATCGTATTCCAATTATAGACGGTACTGCATGATCGCTTCCTATTTTGCCTGCCATCGATAACAGTACGGAACCTGCAATTGAACCAATCATGATTGCAAGCAATGCGTGGTAAAAGGGAGCATCTGACAAAAAGGATCCAGCAGAAAAAACCAGTAATC